>JAIWOE010000276.1 GCA_020217165.1 Desulfovibrio sp.
CCCTCGGCGCGAAACTCCACGGGCAGCCCGCAGCGGGCCGTCACCTCCTCGCAGAGCTTGAAAATGGTGCTCACCAGCCCCAGTTGCGCCAGCCCCGGGGGGAGCAATTCATAGGCAATGCTGCGCACAGCCCCGATGACCGTTCCCGCCGACGAAGCCAGCTCCTGCAGTTGCCGCAACACCTCCGGAGGCACGCCGGTCTGGCCGTGGGCCAGGGACTCCATGCCGATTTTGAGCATGGACAGGGACTGTGCCACATCATCATGCAGCTCCCGGGCAATGCGCCGGCGTTCGGTTTCCTGGGCGCGGATGAGCTCCTGGGACAGGGCCTGCAGTCGTTCCTCGGCCCGACGGGACTCCAGGATGCGGCCCAGGTTCTCGGCCACTGCCTGCAGCAGATTGTCTTCTTCTTCCAAAAACGGCGTGCCCGTATCGTCCTTGCCGGAGGCCGGGGGCGGCGGCCAGTGCAGGTAGCATAGTTCGATGTGGCCAGCCGGGGCGTCGTCGGCCACAATCCGCCGGGTCTGCCGCCAAGCTGTGCGCACAAAATTGGGGGTGGCATGCACGTGCCCATCCAGCTCCACCCGGGCCACGGCCAGGTCCGGAAATCGCCAGGCCTGGCAGAGCAGCCCGGCCACCTCATGAGCCAGCACGGCCAGGGGCAGCGCCCGATGCTGAGCCAAACGTGACACCGCGTACAGGCACCCCAACTCCTTGACGCGCTCCCGCAGCTCCAGCTCCGTAGAGCTGGGGATTTGCCCGGGCCGGGCAGGGGAACATGGCGGTGCAGGCATGGCGGAACCGTACCGTGGCAGGTGGTGGTTGGTGCGGCAAGTGAGACGTGTCTTGCAATGCGCGACGCGTGTCAACTGTACCACCGTCACGGGCAATTCGCCACTGCAAGGCTCCAGAGTCGGGGGAATCCTGCCCCGCAAGAGACAGGATTCCCCAATAGGTGCTCCTTAGCCCAGCAGAATGCGCCGGGCCACTTCGTCTCCGGCCTGGGTGTAGGTGGGAATGCCGGTTTCGCGGGCCGTCTCTTCGTTGGCGGAAAAGAGGTCCTGACGACTGATGGCATCCAGACGGAATTTCCGGGCACCGGCCATGAGCTGCTGCAGGCCAGCCCCCAGCTTGTCCGCCAGGCACCACATGGCCACCGCGCCCAGGGGAAGCTCCTGCATGGCCTTGGCGCCCACCTTGGCCTGCACTTCGTGGTAACAGGCAAAGAGCTTCTCCGGCGTTTCGCCCAGGGCCTGCACGGTCTTGGGCAGGGTGTCCCAGTTGCCGTGCACGGCGGCCTTGCGTTCCGGATGCAAGGCTCCCTCGATGTTGGCGCCCAGGAACCCGGGAATCATCATCGCCCGGCCCATGCAGACCAGCTTGGTGTAGGGTGCGCCCAGGGCCAGGGCCTTGAAGATGTGATCTTCCCGGGCCAGGCCACCGGCAAAAGCCATATCCGCCGGACGCTGGCCCTGCGCGGCGATGAGGGCGGCGTACTCCGCGGCCTTGGCGTGCAGGGGCAGGGAGGGCACGCCCCAGGTTTCCATCATGTTCCAGGGGCTCATGCCGGTGCCGCCGCCGGCGCCGTCGATGGTCAACAGGTCCAGCTTGGCATCTGCCGCCAGACGAATGGCCATGGCCAGGGCTTCCAGGCCGTAGCACCCGGTTTTGAGGGAGATGCGCTTGAAGCCGCAGCGGCGTAACTCGGCCACGGCATCCATGAAGTTGCTCCGCACGCCTTCCCAGCCGGGCTGTTCGGTAAAGCCCAGGCGGCTGTGGCGGGCAAAGCAGTTGACGGCGCCATCGGCAAAGGCCTGCTGCACTTCGGGCAGGTCTGGATCAGGATCCACCAGATAGCCGCGTTCCTTGAGGAACTGGGCATAGGCCAGGCTGCCGACCTTGATTTCGCCGCCAATGCTCTTGGCCCCCTGGCCCCACTTGAGCTCAATCATCACGTCATCGCCGTGGGTATCCACGATGTATTGCGCCACGCCGTTGCGGGCATCTTCCACGTTGAGCTGGACGATGATGGCCCCGTAGCCGTCCATGTACCGACGATACACATTGATGCGGCGGTCCAGCTCCGGCGCTTCGGCAATGCGGCCTTTCTCCAGGCGCGCTTCACGATCCACCCCCACCACATTCTCTCCCACCACAATGGGCACCCCCACCAAGGCGCACCCCACGGCAAAGGCGTCCCAGTAGCGGGCCGCAATGATGGTGGACCCCAGGGCGCCGGTCATGATGGGCAGGCGCGCCTTGATCTGGCCGTTGTTGCCAAAGGTGGTTTCCAGGCTCACATTGGTGAACAGGCAGTTGTCCGCATTGGCGGACACGCCCTGGGGCAGGCCATGCGCACCAAAGAGATTTCCTTGAATGCGCAAGGAATTGTACGAAACCCCCACATGGGTGGTGTTGTCGCTGCCGGCGGTCACCATGCCGAAGTCCCTGGGGTAGAGCACGGCCCTGCCGCGCAGGCTGGCAAGCCAGGTTTCGCACTTGCCTGCACAGTCCGCCCGGCACAGGGTGCACAGGCTGGATTCACAAGCTGTGCCACGGTTGGCGGTTCCGATCACGTCATTTTGTTTGGGCCGAGTCTGCATCCGCGGTATCCTTTGTCTCGTTGAACTGGCATCATTGAGGGATGGGGCATCATGGGGCCTTTTGCCCGCCTCTTGCCGGAAATCGCCATGAAATACCGGCGGATGCGGATGCGGTCGATAGGGGGATCGTGGATTTATTCGGGAGATACTCCCAGGCTATCCCGGGAAAGACTCCCGGGAAGTTGAGGGCCAGGCACTATTCACCCGCCCTTGACATAGGTGTATGCAATGGTCATGCATCACCTCCACCGCACATCTTCTTTTCCAATGCTTGCCAATATGCCGCAACGCGCCCTTCCACCGGATGCCCTCACCCGCGCCCTTGCCCGCCGCCTGGCCCAGGCCACGGGCGGGCGGGCAGCCCTGGGCGCCTGGACCAGGCTGGATGGTTCGCGCATCCGGGCGGAAATTCTCCACGACCCCGTCTCCCCCGCTCTGCCTTGGAACTTGGCCTTCTTTGATCTCAAGGAGGGCAACCTGCTGCTTGCCTGGCTGGATGCCGACTCCCTCGCCCTGCGCCTGACCGGTGAGTTGCACGGCATTGCCGCCCTGAACGTTGGCGATGCGTTGCTGGAGGGCCTGGAGCTGGGCAGCCGGCGGTTTGTGCTGGACTTCGAACTGGTGGACTACATTGGTCAGGATGCCCTGCATCTGGTGGCCATGTTGTGGCGGGAACTGGAACAGGAAGGACGGCAACAACACCTGGAGCTGCGTCATGCAGAGAAGTTTCCTGAATTGCGCAAGGCGGTGCCTGCATGCTGCTGATTTCCGACGCCGCCAAGGCTGCCTCCGCCGCCCTGACCACCCCTGGTCCTGACCTGGGAGTGGACTTCGGCACCGGGCATGTGGTGGTATGGGAACGAGGCCAGGGGTTGGTGATTCAGGAACCCAGTGTCATCGCCCTCACCGGGCCGGCCCGAAACCGGGTGCTGGCGGTGGGGGATCAGGCCCGGCGGTATGCAGGCAGAACGCCCAGGCATATCCGCGTGGTCAGTCCCATGCAAGGTGGCATGGTGGCGGATCTGGGCATGGCGGAAATCCTGCTCAAAACCCTGCTCCGGGCATGTCAGGGCCTTGGACGGCGGCGGCGGCTCACCATCGCCATCCCCCTGGATGCCACCGATGTGGAACGCAACGCCTTGCTGGGCCTGGCCGGGGAGCTGGGCTACGGCTCGGTGCAGGGGGTAGCCTCGCCATTGGCGGCGGCCCTGGGCGCCGGCCTGCCCGTGCAGGAGCCCCGAGCCAGCATGGTGTTGGACCTGGGCAGCGGCTGCTGCGAGGCAGCCATCGTCGCCATGGGGGATTTGGCGGCCAGCCGCACCATGCGCCATGGCGGGGATGCGCTGGACGCCACCTTGCAGCAACAGTTCCGCCTGCAACACCACCTGCACGCCGGCCTTGACGCCTGCGAGTCCCTGCGGCAGGGCCTGGGATCCCTGGATCCCGGCCAGGATAATCATTCCCAGCGTATCAAGGGACTGGATACCCGCAAGGGCCTGCCCTGCGCCCG
>JAIWOE010000018.1 GCA_020217165.1 Desulfovibrio sp.
GTGCCGTCCTTTTTGATGGGGCAGGCGCGTTTGTGGATGTCGTGGCCCTTGTCCAGGACCAGGACCTTCAAATCCGAATGTTCGCAGAGCTGGTAGGCGGCGAAGAGGCCGGCCGGGCCGGCGCCGACGATGATGACGTCCCAGGTGTTCACGTTGGACTCCAGGCGCGGGATGCGGTTCGCGGAAAAGGGCAGTGTTGCATATCGGAAGTTGGGGCGGGATGCAATGGGGCGGACCATGCAAGGCCAGCCCTCGCTTTACTTCATGGCAGGGGCGGGGTAGAGGCCAGTGTTTCCCCTGTCCCCAACAGGAGCATGTGCATGTCCACGCCCGCGCGGCCGGTCCCGTCCTCCCGCCTTGTTGCCACCCTGGCCCTGAGCCTGGCCATGGTGCTGTGGGGGTCCAGCTTCATCGCCATGAAGGTGGCCGTGGGCGCGTTGCATCCCCTGCTGGTGATTTTCGGTCGCATGCTCCTGGCCACCCTGTTGTTTGCCGTGTTCGCCCGGCGGTTCCTGCGGGCAGAATACCACAAGGGCGATTGGAAACCCATGCTGCTCATGGGCTTGTGCGAGCCGGGGCTGTATTTTCTGTTCGAGGCCTATGCCCTCAAGCACACGTCGGCGGCCCAGGCGGGCATGGTCACGGCCATGCTCCCGGTGATGGTGGCCGGGGCGGCGGCGGCCTGGCTGGGGGAACGGCCCTCACCACGAATCTGGGCTGGATTCGGCCTGGCGGTGCTGGGGGTGATCTGGCTTTCGGCGGCGTCGTCGACGCAGGAGGCCGCCCCCAATCCGCTGCTGGGGAACTTTTTGGAGTTCATGGCCATGGTCTGTGCCACGGGGTATATGCTGCTGCTCAAGAAGCTCTCGGCCCGCTATTCCCCCTGGCTGCTCACGGCCATCCAGGCCCTGGTGGGCACCCTGTTCTACCTGCCCACGCTGCCCTTTGTCAGCTGGCCCGAAACGTGGGACCCCCTGCCCCTGCTGGCGGTGGTGTATCTGGGGTCCATCGTCACCATCGGGGCCTATGGGTGCTACAACTTCGGCATGAGCCGGCTGCCAGCCAGCCAGGCCTCGGCCTTTGTCAACGCCATTCCGGCCGTCTCCCTGCTGCTGGCCTGGCTGCTGCTGGGGGAGACGCTGAACACCCAGCAACTGGCGGCCTGCGGCGTGGTGTTCGCCGGGGTATTCCTCAGCCAGGGCACGGTACGGCAGACCTAAGTGTTATGATATTCAGTTGGATGCCGTCTCCACCACGCGCATGCCCTGCCACTTGCCGCCGCGATAGCGCAGCATGCCGCCCACGCCAAGGATGGCCACATAGGCCGTGAGCAGGGACCACAGAAAGTAGATGTTGCCATCCAGCCACTCCATCACGGCGATGCCGGGGATGATCATCACCCCCAACGCCACCACGATGATGGAGCGCATGACAAAGACCGTATCCCCCGCGCCCTTGAGGGCCGCAAAAAACACCAAGATCAAGGCGTCGAAGAAAGCGTAGGCGCTCACAAAGCGCATGAGCTCCACCCCCAGGGCCTGCACCATGGGCGCGCCGGGGCTGGCGGGATCCAGGAACACGGCGATGAGAGGTTCCGGCAGGAATATGTAAATGAGGACGGTGAAGGCCGTCCAGGCCAGGGCCAGATGCAGCCCGCTGCCAATGGCCCGACGGGCCAGGGCCGGGTTCCCTCCGCCGATGGCCTGCCCCACCATGGTGGAAAGGGCAATGTGCAGCCCCACCATGGGCAAGAACCCTACGGTATTGATGGAGATGGCCATGTTCGTGGCCGCCAGGGCCTCGGTGCCCAGCCGGCCGGCCAGGAACAGAAACACGGTAAAGGCCAGAATCTCCACCCCGAACTGCGTGCCCCCGGGCAGGCCGTAGCGCAGGAACCGGCCCATGAGCTCGCGGTCCAGCCGCCACTGGGAGCGCGTGCCAAAACGGCGCTGGTTCTCCCGGGAAAACACCAGCAGCGCAAACAATCCCGCTGAAACCATGGCCCCGATCACCGTGGCCGCGGCCGCGCCAGCCACCCCCCAGGCCGGGAACGGCCCCACCCCGAAAATGAGGCAGTAGTCCAGGGGCACGTTGACCACGGCGCCGGCGATGTTCACGTACATCACCGGCCGTGTCAGACCCTGGCCGGAGTAAAAGCACGACAGGGTGTTCTGCACCAGGCCAAAGATGGCCCCCACGGAGAGGATTTGAAAATAGTCCACCTCCATCTGCAACACCAGGGGGTCGTGCCCGGCCAGGGAAAAGATGGGCCGGGCCAGCAGTGCCGTGCAGGCCATGAGCATGCCGGCTGCCAGACAGAACCACAGACCCTGCCACACCGCCGCCCCCACCCGCGTGGGCGCCGCAGACCCCACATATTGGGCGATGAACACGTTGATGTACTGGGCCGTGCCCATGAACAGGGCCAGGAAGGCAAAATTGGCCATGCCCGCAGGCCAGGAGGCGGCGATGGCCTCCAGGGAGTGCTGGCTCAGAAAATAGCGGTCCGTGGTGAGCATGACGGTGTGCGCGCCCATGCTGGCAATCATGGGCAGGGAGATGCGCAATACGTCGCGGTAGCCGTTGGGGGCGGCCCAACGGCTGGCAATGGCGGAAGGAAGCATGGGGATCTCGTGGAGGCTGGAAAGATATGTCACCCAGCGATGTACCCTGAAATGCCGCATTGGGGCAAGGGAATCCTGCGTTTCAAACGAGAAGACGATATGCGCCGCCGCAACACGCCCCCGCGTGCAGCAATCAGCCGGCCTTCGCGATGCCTTCCGCGGGGAATCCTGCCCGGAGCGCCTCGCCCAGGGCGGTGAGCAGGGGAGAATCCAGATTCCAGCAATGCCAGGACAATTCCACACGCACGGCGTGGCGGGGCGCCAGATCCACCAGCCGGCCATCCTGCAGGAAGTCGCGGTGCTGGGCCTCGGGCAGCATGCCGCAGGCATGGCCATGGAGGATCTGGGGGATGAAACCTTCGGACGATGGCAGCCAGACCACGCGGAGGCCCTGCCTCAAGGCTGGCGGCAGGTTGGCCGGGGAGGGCAGGGCCTGGCGCAGGAGTTTGTATGCAGGTCGTCCTTGCGGTGTTTCACGGTGCTGTTGCTGGGCAGCATCGGCGGCCAGCGCGCCCCCCGGGGCGCTGGCAGTTTGGAGCGGGTGCGGCCACGGCCTCGGTGCTGTGGTTTGTTGCCCTGGCCGCCTGCGGCCGGCTGCTTTCCCCGATGCTGGCCCGGCCGGCGGCTTGGCGCGTGCTCAATGCCGTGGTGGCAGGGATCATGTGGCTGGTGGCCGCGGGCCTGGTGCGGCTGGGGCTTGGGGAGCGTGCGGCTTACCAGGCGCAAGCATTGGACATTCGCTTCATTTTGGCACAGCCGCTTGACGTGAGCCTGGGGTGCGGAGTAGGGTATTTGTTCTAACTTGCGCTGATTGTTTGATCAATCAATTTGAAACATCCACCGGCTTCGCGCGGCATCGCGTCACCACACACGGGGAAGAAGGGGGAAGGAGAGCTCGCATGGTTCAGAAAATGCCCTATATCTGGTTTGACGGCACGCTTGTTCCCTGGGACGAGGCCCAGGTTCATGTTCTGACGCATGCCCTGCATTATGGCGTGGGTGTGTTCGAGGGCATTCGGGCCTACAATTGCGGCAGCTGTTCCGCCGTGTTCCGCCTTCCCGAGCACGTGCGCCGGTTCTTCGATTCCGCCCGCATTCTGCGCATGACCATTCCGCATTCCGAGCAGACCATCAGCGACGCCATCGTGGAGACCCTCAAGGCCAACAAGATGACCGAGGGCTACATCCGTCCCCTGGCCTTTTTCGGCTATGGCGCCATGGGGGTGCTGCCCAAGGGCAGCCCGGTGCAGACCATCATCGCCACCTGGCCCTGGGGCGCCTACCTGGGCGAGGACGCCCTGGAAAAGGGCATCCGCGTCTGCACCTCCAGCTTCACGCGGCACCATGTGAACGTGATGATGACCAAATCCAAGGCCGTGGGCAATTACGTCAACTCCGTGCTGGCCAAGATGGAAGCCGTGGACGACGGCTACGACGAGGCCCTGATGCTGGACACCAACGGCTACGTCTCCGAAGCCTCGGGGGCGAACATTTTCATCGTGCGCAGGGGCATCATCAAGACCACGCCCCTCACGTCCATTCTGGAAGGCATCACCCGCGACAGCCTCATGACCGTGGCCAGGGACATGGGCTACACCGTGGTGGAACAGCAGTTCACCCGCGACGAACTGTATGTGGCCGACGAAGCCTTCTTCTGCGGCACCGCCGCCGAGCTGACGCCCATCCGCGAGGTGGACCGCCGGCAGATCGGCACCGGCGAATTCCCCGTTTCCCGCGCCCTGCAGCAGGAGTTTTTCAAGGCGGTGCAGGGCCAGAACAAGGCGTACGAAGGCTGGCTGCATCGGTACACCTGCTGATTTCCACGGAAAAAGAGGGTGCTCGGGGAGGTGCTCCAGACAGGTGCACCTCCCCTGCACTTCCCCTCCACCGTGCCTTCAGGGAACGCCTTGCCGTGTGCGCCTCTTGTGAGGTATCCCCCCTGCATGTCCGACGCGTCGTCCCCCATGTCCTCACCAGCCGGTTCCGGGACCGTTGCTGCCGCTCCGGCCGCTCCGGCAGTCCCGTCCCCGTCCCTGTCTGGCGGTCCCCTCACGGCCCGCTATCGTCCGCAGCGTTTTGCCGATGTGGTGGGGCAGGAGATGGTCACCGCCATCCTCTCCCGCGCCAGCCTGGAAGGCCGCATCGCCCCGGCCTACCTGTTCAGCGGCACCCGCGGCGTGGGCAAGACCACCTGCGCCCGCATCTTCGCCAAGGCCATGAACTGCCAGAACGGCCCCACCGGCGAGCCCTGCAACCAGTGCTCCCACTGCCGGCAGATCACCCAGGGGGCCAGCGTGGATGTGGTGGAGATGGACGGCGCCTCCAACCGCGGCATTGACGACGCCCGCCGCCTGCGCGAGGACGTGGCTTACGCCCCCATGACCTGCCGGTACAAGGTCTGCATCATCGACGAAGCCCACATGCTCACCCGCGAGGCCTTCAACGCCCTTTTGAAGACCCTGGAGGAACCCCCGGGCAACGTCACCTTCATCCTGGCCACCACGGAAGCCCACAAATTTCCGGCCACCATCATCAGCCGCTGCCAGCACTTCATCTTCAAGCGTGTCACCCATGCCCGCCTTGCCCGGCACCTGCAGGACGTGCTGCAGCGCGAGGGGGTGGGCTACGAGGACGGCGCCGTGCAACTGCTGGCCCGCCGGGCCGCCGGCAGTGTGCGGGACGGCATGTCCCTGCTCAGCCAGGTGCTGGCCCTGGGCCAGCAGGGGCAGGGCCGGGTGGAGGAAGCCCTGGTGCGCGACCTGCTGGGCCTGGCCGGGCAGGACGTGCTGCAGGACATGCTGGCCGCCATCCATCGGCAGGACCCCGTGGCCCTGGCCGGGCTCTTGCGGGCCGTGCTGGATCAGGGGCTGGACATGGGATTTTTCTTGCGGGAACTGGGCCAGACATGGCGGAATCTCTTCCTGCTCAAACAGAGCGGAGAGGCGGCCCTGCCGCTGCTGGAGATGGGCACCGAGGCCGCCCGGAGCTGGCTGGAATGGTCCCACAAGTTTTCCCTGGCCCACATCCATGCCGCCTGGCAGCTGACCCTGGAGGGACAGCGGCGGGTGCTCACCAGCATGGAGCCGGCCCTGGCCCTGGAACTGCTGCTCTTGAACCTGGCGTTTCTGCCGCGGCTGTTGCCTGTGGCGGCCTTGCGGCGGGAGGATGTGCCTTCCGGCTCTGAACCCGGCTCTGCGCCCGGCTCTGCACCTGGTTCTGAGGCCGGATCGCCCAGTTCGTCCAGTTCGTCCAGTTCGTCCAGTTCGCCCGGCTCCCGTGCGACATCCGCACAAGCGCCGACCATCCCGCCCTGGGAGGAGGCCGCGCCAGCCTCGCCACCCCTCACGCCCGCCCCGGCGCCGGCGTCTCCAACGGGCCAGGGGCGCACCTGGGCGGATTTTCTGGAGCATTACAAGGCCGCCGCAGGCGCCGCAGGCATGGCCTCCCGCCTCAACGGCGTGGCGCCCCAGCAGGAGCCCGGCCGCCTGGTGCTGCCCTGCGCCAGCGAGTTTTTTTATGCCCAGCTGACGGATCCGCCGCATTTTGCCGTCCTGTCCCAAAGCGTGGCCGAGTATTTCGGGCCGGACCTGGAGCTGGTGGTGGTGCCGCCTGCGCCGGTGGAGACCCAGCAGGAGATGGAGGCCAGGGCCCTGCGCCACCCTGTGGTCCAGGCCGTGCAAGCCGAGCTGGCCGGCCGCCTGGTCAATGTCAGGCGGCAACCATAACGGAATTCGTCAACATGTTCGGGGCTGGTTCCCCGATGCATTCCAAGAAGGAGTACCCATGCGCGGTATGAACGATTTGATGCGTCAGGCCCAGATGATGCAACGCAAGATCACCAAATTGCAGGATGAACTCAAGGAGCGCACCGTGGAGGCCTCCGTGGGTGGCGGTATGGTGACGGTGGTGTGCACCGGTGGGCAGGATGTGGTCAAGGTGACCATCGACCCCCAGGCCGTGGACCCGCGCGACGTGGGCATGCTGGAAGATCTGGTGCTTTCCGCCGTCAATGAAGCCATGAAAAAAGCCCGCGAGATGATGGAGCAGGAAATGAGCGCCATCACCGGCGGGGTCAAGATTCCGGGACTGTTCTAGCTCCATGTCCAGCACACTGCCCGGGCCCTTGCATGTTCTGGTGACGGAGCTGGCCAGCCTGCCGGGACTGGGGCCCAAATCCGCCCTGCGGCTGGCCCTGACCCTGCTCAAATGGCCCGAGGCGCGCACGCGCAACCTGGGCACGGCCATCCACGAGCTGCGAGACCGCCTGGCCATCTGCTCGCGCTGTGGCGGCCTGGCGGACCGGGATCCGTGCGAGCTGTGCGGGGATCCCCGCCGCGATCCGGCCGTGCTGTGCATTCTGGCCGAATGGGACAGCCTCCTGGCCATCGAATCCGGCGGGTTCTTTCCGGGCACGTACCTCATTCTGGGCGGGCTCATCGCCCCCCTGGACGGCGTGGCCGCGGCGGATCTGGAGCTGGACAGGCTCACGCGGCGTCTGGCCGAGGGGCAGGTCCGGGAGGTGGTGCTGGCCCTGGGCACCACCCTGGAGGCGGAGAACACCGCCAGTTACCTCAAGAATCTGCTGGCCAGGGAGTTTCCTCACGTGCGCGTCACCCGGCTGGCCCAGGGCATGCCCCTGGGTGCGGAAGTGAAATACATGGACAAGGAGACCCTGCGCCAGTCCCTGAACTACCGGCAGGAGTTCTAGCCGTGCGTACCTTTGTGTTCCTGCCGCCCCTGGCCCGGGGCTCCGGCGGCCTGGCCGTGCTCAGGGCCCTGGTGCGCACCCTGCACGCCGCCGGGCACGAGGCCTTTGGCGTGCTGCGGGAGACGCAGGAGGAAACCGCGGACTTCCCCTGCCTGCCCTGGGATCAGGCCCTGCCCGCGCCGCAGGATCTCTGGCTGGTGCCCGAGGGCTGGCCCAACGCCCTGGCCCCGGGCCTGCATGCCGGGGCGCGGTGCGTGGTCTGGGTGCAGAATCACGGCATGCTGTTCTCCTCCCTGCCTGAGGGCGTAAGCTGGGACCGGCTGCCGGTGCATTTTCTGGCCATCTCCGCCCCGGTGGCGCGGTTCATCAAGGACGTGCTGGGCCAGGAAGCCCCCATCCTGCGGCCCGCCGTGGACGGCACTGTGTTTTTTCCGTCGGATGCCCCCCGGCAGGGGACTGCCGGGGAATTGCGCATCGCCTGGATGCCCCGCAAGAACAAGGCCCTGGGCCAGCAGATCCAGGCCGCCCTGGCCCACCGTCTGCAAAAAACGCCGGCCCTGCGCGGCCGCGTGGTCTGGGAGCCGGTGCACGGGCTGGACCAGCAGGGCGTGGCCCAGGCGTTGCGGCGCAGTCAGCTCTTTCTGGCCACGGGCTTTCCCGAGGGCTGCCCCCTGCCGCCCCTGGAGGCCATGGCCAGCGGCTGCCTGGTGACGGGCTTCGCCGGCCATGGCGGATGGGACTACCTGCGCCAAGCCTGGGACGACCTGCCGGGACCCTGGTTTGAGTCCCACCCCGGCGCGCCGGGCAATGCCCTTGTGGCCCCGGATGGCGACGTGCTCGCCGCCACCCTGGCCCTGGAACAAGCCCTGCGCTGGCATGCCAAGGGCGATGCCCGCCTGGCTCCGGCCCTGGCCGCGGCCCGGGACACGGCAGCCCGGTACGCCCCCGCTGTGTTTGATCAGACAGCCGTGGCCCTCTGGACCAGGGCGGCTGGCGGCGAGGTGTTTTGCTGAGATGTCCAAGAAAAAAAAGCAGGATCGCCCCACGCCGGATACCCTTCGACTCCCCTGCGTGGGGGTGGAAAGCCACGCGCACCTGGATTTCGAGCCCCTGGCCCTGGAGCTCCCGGCCGTACTGGCCCGCGCCCGCGCCGCCGGGGTGGACCGGCTGATGCAGATATTTTTGGGGCCGGAGGCCTACCGAAAGGCCGTGGCCCTGTTCCACCCCCACGAGCAGGTGGACTTCACCATCGGCGTGCACCCCAATCATGCCGGGGAGTGCACCGACGAGGCCCTGGCGGCCATGGAAGCCATCTGCCGGCAGGACGGTCGCATCAAGGGCATTGGCGAGATCGGTCTGGATTTCTATTGGAACCGCGTGGACCCGGCGGTGCAGCGCACGGCCTTTGCCGCCCAGCTGGAGCTGGCCCGCACCCTGGAGCTACCGGTGGTCATCCATTCCCGGGATGCCCATGCCGAGGCCGTGGCCATGCTCAAGGACCTGGGCTTTGCCCACCGGCCCGTGCTCTGGCACTGCTTCGGGGGCGACGTGGACCAGGCCAGGGAGGTGGTGGCCGCGGGCTGGCACCTCTCCATCCCCGGCCCGGTGACCTATTCCAGAAACGCCGCCTTGCGCGAGGCCGTGGCTGCCGTGCCCCTGCAGCGGCTCATGCTGGAGACGGATTGTCCCTATCTGACCCCTGACCCCTGGCGCGGCACCACCAACGAGCCGGCCCTGATGGCCTTTACCGCCGTGGAAGTGGCCCGCTGCAAGGCCATGGACCCGGCGGAACTGTGGGCCGCCACGGGCCAGACGGCCCGGGAATTCTTCGGCCTGCCGGCCTGCCCGGCACCCTGAGATCGAGAGACTGGCGAGTCTGGCAAGTCTGGCAAGACTGGTGAGACGGTGCCTGGAGGAGCAAGCATGGCGTTTTTTTCCAAGATCAAGCGATTGTGGTCCAAGGAGCAGCCGGCCGAGGCCGTCCCGGCAGACGTCATCCCGGCAGATGTCGTTTCTGCAGACGTCGTTTCTGCAGACGCGCCGGAGGCAGTGGGCGCTGCCCCAGCACCGGAGCCCGGCTCCCAGCCGCTGCATGCGGTGGAAGACACCTTCGAATTCAGCAGCGATACGCCGGAGGTGAAGGCCCAGCCGGAGCAGCCCGCATGGCAGGCTGCCCTGGCCCTGGCCCTGCGGCAGGCCGAGCCGCGGCTCTCGGTCTGGTTGTCCCTGATCCTGGAAGGCCACGAGAAGGCCTCCCCCGAGCTGTGGGACCGCTTGGCCTTCCTCTTTCAGGCCCTGGAAGCCCCCGAGGCCGAAGCCCGCGCCTTCATCGCGTCCTTCACCAAATGGCTGGACGACATGGAGTACGTCCGGGTCAAGGACTTCCGCTCGGAACTGCAGTATCGCCTGGCCCTGGCCCTGGAGCTGGAGGACGAGGAGGACGAGCGTTCCCGGCTGTTCATCAAGCTCTCGGAATCCATTCAGAAAACCCGCGAGCAGCTCACGCGGCAGCTCAATGTGCTCTTCACGTCCCACGATGCCCTCACCGAGGCCTTCTGGGAGGAGCTGGAGGAAGTGCTCATCATGGCCGACGTGGGGGTGGAGGCCGCCACCACCCTGACCACGGCCCTCAAGGAACGCGCCCGCGCTCAGGGCGTGACCGATCCTG
>JAIWOE010000019.1 GCA_020217165.1 Desulfovibrio sp.
CAGCCATGCGCGGGCTCTTGCAGGAAGAGCTCAAGGACATCTTCACCCCGCCCAAGACCATCAAGGCCGTGAATCCGCCCGAGGTGGTGCTCATCATTGGCGTCAACGGCGTGGGCAAGACCACCACCATCGCCAAGCTGGCCCATCGCGGGGTGCTGCAGGGCCGCCGGGTGCTCATCGCCGCGGGGGATACCTTCCGCGCCGCCGCCGTGGAGCAGCTGCGCATCTGGTCCCAACGCACGGGGGCGGGGTTTTTTGCCAAGGGGCAGAACGCGGACCCGGCCGCCGTGGCGTTCGAAGCCGTGGACCACTGCCTCAAGGAGCGGTACGACCTGCTCATCGTGGACACGGCCGGCCGCCTGCATACCAAGGTGGACCTGATGGAGGAACTCAAAAAAATTAAGCGGGTGCTTGGCAAGAAACATCCCGGCGCGCCCCACCGCAGTGTGCTGGTGCTGGATGCCACCACCGGGCAGAACGCCCTTTCCCAAACCCGGCTCTTCCATCAGGGCGTGGGCGTGGACGAAATCATCCTCACCAAGCTGGATGGCACGGCCAAGGGCGGGGTGGTGGTGGCCATTGCCAGCCTGTTCAAGCTGCCCATCACCTTTGTGGGCCTGGGCGAAAAGATGGAAGATTTGCGGCCCTTCCACGGCGAGGACTTCATCAAGGCCCTGCTGGAGTAGCCGAGCCGTCTGCCCAACAAGACATGCCTGGCCGGTTTGAACGAGTGTCGAACCGGCCAATTTTTTTGGGGGGATCAGTGCCCGTGGCTGACCACCTCGCCCTCCAGCCGGGAATGGTCCGGCTTCTCCGGCTTGCGTTCCGGCGGGGGCGGGGTCCAGTGGTTGTAGGCCTTGGTGATGCCCAGGGCCAGCAGGGCGGAGGCGATGCCGATGCCCACATCGTAATAGATGGGCGCCGTGAGGCTCATGCGCATGAGCAGGGTGGAGATGGCGTAGCCCGAGTTGCGGAACACGGCGTGGAAGCAGGGCACGAAGCGGTGGGACAGGAACACGATGAGGATGTCTGAAAAAATCAGCACCGTGTACACGGTTTCAAAGAAGTCCTGCGGCGTTTGCCCCGTGGCCTTGAGGTACACATATCGCACGCCCAGGCCCAGGAAAGACACCAGCAGCATCAGGGCCAGGCCCTTTTTGACGCTGGAAAAGCGGTAGCGGTCCATGGCGCAGGTGATGGCCGGGGTGGACTTGAGGGTGCGGTAATACACGCCGATGAGGAAGAAGATGACCAGGGCGCCCACCCCATCGGACAAAATGGGGTAGAGGGGTTCCACGCCGCCGGAAAGGTCGATGGGTTCTGGCAGGTGGATGAGGTGCTTGAAGGAATTGCGCAGCAGGATGAGGGAGAGCAATTCCAGCTGCTTGCCCAGGGCCTGGGACACCGACGAGGGCAGGACGAAAATGAAGCTCAGCACCTCCAGAATGAGCAGGCAGGTGAAGGCCACATTGACGGCGTAATAATGGCTGGTGGGCGTGGCGGAGGCCAACGGCTCAGGCAAGAGGCCCTGACGCCGCAGTTCAATGCCCGCCAGGGCGGCCAGGAATACCACCACAATGCCCCCGGCCACGGCGCGCTGCGTGTTCGGGTGTTCCCAGAAGTGCTCGATGGGGTCGAACACCCGCTGGGCCACGGTGTAGATGCGTTCCATGCTAGCGCTTGAACCAGCCCTTCTTCTTGGGGGCGCTGGCGGTGTCTTCTTCCTGGGTGGGGATGTCCGGGAAGGCCTCGGCATCGTAGGACGTCGGCGCGGGCACGTTGGCGGCGTTGCCTGCGGCCTCGCGCTTCATGGTCACCTGTCCTTCCAGCAGGGCCCCTTCTTCCACATCCAGATACGGTGCGGTGAGGTTGCCCACCAGTTTGGACTGCTTCTGCAACGTTGCCTTGCTTCGGGCCGTGACGTTGCCGACGATGGTGCCATTGGATACCAGCTGCTCCACCACGATTTCCCCTTCCACCCGGGCTTTTTCGCCGAGAATCAGCGTGCCTTCGGAGTGGATGACCCCGGTGAACGAGCAATCTATGCGAACCATGCCCTTGAACTGCAGCTGCCCTTCGAAGACGGCGCCTGCGCCAAGGAAGGCGTTGATCATGTCCTTGCCAGCCATTGTGTCCTCATTTTCCTTGATTCGGATGAGTCCCCACGCGTCCGTTACACTGCGGCGCATGCCGCCCAGGGCCGGGCTGTGCAGGGATAGAGCGTGCTCCTCGTACCACGATGCCGGGCGAGAGACAATGCCCTCATCGCCTTGCCATGCGGTCGTCTCTTCGATTGATGCCCGGCGCGATTTCCAGTATGACCCGGCCCATGGAAATTTACCACCCTGCAGAAATGCTTTCCCGTGACGAGCTTGCCGCCCTGCAGTGCCAGCGCCTGCGGGAGACGGTGCGTCGGGCCCGCGACTCCCGGTTCTACAAGCAGCGCCTGGACCAGGCTGGGGTTGCCCCGGAATCCATTCGCTCCCTGGACGACCTGGCCCGCATTCCCCCCACCACCAAGCAGGACCTGCGGGACAGTTACCCCGACGGCATGGTGGCCGTGCCCCAGGATCGTCTGGTGCGGCTGCATGCCTCCAGCGGCACCACGGGGTCGGCCACGGTCATCTACCACACCCGGGAAGACATTGAGACCTGGGCCCAGCTCATGGCCCGGTGCATGTACATGGCCGGGGTGCGACCCTGGGACGTGTTCCAGAACACGTCGGGCTATGGGCTGTTCACCGGCGGCCTGGGCATCCATTATGGCGCCGAAGCCCTGGGCTGTCTGACCATCCCCTCGGGACCGGGCAATACCCGGCGCCAGCTCAAGCTCATCCGGGATTTCGGCGTCACGGTGCTGCACATCATCCCGTCCTATGCCTTGTATCTGGGGGATGCCATCGCCGCCGAAGGGCTGGACCCGGCGACGCTTTCTCCGCGCATCGCCCTCATCGGGGCTGAACCCCACAGCGAGGAAGCGCGCCGGCGCATCGAGACCCTGCTGGGGCTCAAAGCGTACAACTCCTACGGGTTGTCGGAAATGAACGGCCCGGGCGTGGCCTTTGAGTGCCAGTGCCAGGACGGCATGCACCTGTGGGAGGACGCCTTTATTGCCGAGATTTTGGACCCGGACACCGGCCAGCCCGTGCCCGAAGGCGAGGTGGGCGAGCTGGTGATGACCTGCCTGACCCGCACGGGCATGCCCATCCTGCGCTACAAGACGCGGGACCTGACGCGCTTTGTGCCTGGGGTGTGCGCCTGCGGCCGGCAGCATCGCCGCATCGACCGCATCAAGGGCCGCGCCGATGACATGCTCATCATCAAGGGCGTGAACATCTACCCCATGCAGGTGGAGCAGGCCCTCATGGCACTGCCAGAGGTGGGGCAGAACTATCAGATCGTCCTCACCCACGACGGCCGCATGGATCAGCTGACGGTGCAGGTGGAACTGCGGGAGGACTTTTTCCAGGAAGACATGCGCGCCTTGACCGGCCTGCAGAAAAAGATCGCCGGCATCCTGCGTGACGAGATCCTGGTGACACCCCGGGTGGAGCTGGTGCAAGCCAACACCCTGCCTCGCACCGAGGGCAAGGCCGTGCGCGTGCTGGACAACCGCACGAAAGACTAGGAGAAGATGCCCTTCGAGTATAAAAAATTCCCGGTGGAACCGCGTTTCCCCGGGCTCCTCCCCCTGCGCGTGGCCGCCGGTGTGTTGCCTGTCAAAAGGACGTGTTCATGATGGAATCTCTCTGGAGCGCCATGGGGCCCTCCCTGTATAGCGTGTTGCTGGTGCTCTGCCTGGGCATCACCGTCATCGGGTTTCCCGGCAACTGGGCCATGGTGGCCCTGGTGGCGTTGTGGAAACTCATGCATGGCGACGCCGGCTTCGGCTGGGGTTTTGCCGCGGGATGCGCCGGCATTGCCCTGGTGGGGGAAGGTGTGGAGATGGGGCTGCAGGCCCTCACGGGGACGCGGCACGGCTCCTCCCGCAAGGGCAGCATCGGGGGCTACGTGGGCATGATCCTGGGGGCCATTGCCTGCGCGCCCATCCTGTTTGGCCTGGGGGCGCTGCCCGGCGCGCTGCTGGGGGCGTATCTGGGCTGCCTGTTCATGGAGCACAGCCAGGGCCGGCCCTGGCCCGAGGCCAACCGCGCCGCCCGGGGCGTGCTGCTGGGGAGCTTTTTGGGCATCATCACCAAATTCAGCCTGGGGGTGGTCATCCTGGTGCTGGTTATCCCGCGGTTGTTTGCGTAGCCATGGCCCTTGAATTTTTGCACATCGTCATGGTGGGGACCAAGTTTGCAGAAAACGTAGGCTCTGCGGCCAGGGCCTGCGCCAACATGGGATGCCCCAACCTGGTGCTGGTGCGCCCGGCCAACTGGGACGAAGACCGCGCCCGCTCCCTGGCCACCGGCACCGGCCAGGAGGTGCTGCGCCGCATGCGCATCGTCTCCAGCCTGGAAGAAGCCGTGCAGGACATGGCCGCCGTGTACGGCACCACGGCCCGGGGCGGCGGCTGGCGCAAGGGCATCCTCACCCCGGCCAAGGCCGCGCCCCTGATGCATGAGGTGATGCAGCAGGCCGAGCCCGTGGCCATCGTCTTCGGGCCGGAAGACCGCGGCCTGACCAACGAGGAAACGAGCATCTGTTCCCGCCTGGTGACCATCCCCACGGCCTCGGAGCATACGTCCCTCAACGTGGCCCAGGCGGTCATGGTGTTTTTGTACGAATGCTTCGTGAAATCGCCGGGGCCGGTGTTTCGCCCGGCCGGGCCGCCGGAATCGCGTCTGGCCACCCACGGCGAGCGCGAGACCCTCTACGCCACCCTGCAGTCCACCCTCACGGACATGGATTTCCTCAAGGGAGACAATCCAGATTACTGGATGCTGCCTGTCCGCCGGTTTCTGGAGCGCACCCCCCTGCGCCGCCACGAGTTCAACCTGCTCATGGGCATGTGCCGGCAGGTGCAGTGGCTGCTGGGGGCGAAGAAAAAATGAGCAATGGCCGGGGGAAACTCGTCCCCCGGCCATTGTCGTTACCAGGAAAGGGCCACCGGGTTTTCCAGGCAGAGCTTGCCGCCCTGGCCGGGCGGGGGGATGGGGTAATCCCCGGTAAAGCAGGCCAGGCAATAATCGCTGGGATGCGCGACGGCGGAGAGCAGGCCCTCGATGGTGATGTAATGCAGGGAATCCAGGCCGATGAAGCGTGCGATCTCATCGATGTCATTGTAGGCGGCGATGAGTTCGCCCTTGGATGAGAAGTCGATGCCGTAGAAGCAGGGGAAACGGATGGGCGGGCAGGTGACGCGCATGTGAATCTCCCGCGCTCCCAGCTCCCGCAGCTTCTTGACGCGGGTGCGGATGGTGGTGCCGCGCACGATGGAATCATCCACAATGAGCAGCTTTTTCCCCTTGATCATGGATTTCACGGGGTTGATCTTCACCCGCACGCTGAAGTCCCGCATGTCCTGGGAGGGCTGGATGAAGGTCCGGCCCACGTAATGGTTGCGGATCATGGCCGTTTCGAAGGGCAGGCCCGAGGCCTGGGAATAGCCCACGGCGGAGTAGATGCCCGAATCCGGGAACGGCATGACAAAATCCGCATCCACCGGCGCTTCCTGGGCCAGACGCATGCCCATGGCCTTGCGGCAGTTGTACACCGTCTCGTCAAAGACAATGGAATCCGGCCGGGCAAAGTAGATGAGCTCGAAGATGCACTGACGCCGGGGGTGCGGCTCGCAAATCTGGTAGCTTTTGACGCACTTGTCTTCGATGACCAGCATTTCGCCGGGCTCGATGGCGCGCAGGAATTCGGCTTCCAGCAGGTCAAAGGCGCAGGTTTCCGACGCCAGGACGTAGGAATCGCCCACGCGGCCCAGGGCCAGGGGCCTGAAGCCGTTGGGGTCCTTGATGGCAAAGAGCTTGTTGTTGGCCAGGATGAGCAGGGAATACGCGCCCTTGACCCGGCCGCAGGCGGCGATGATGGCTTCTTCCAGCGTCATCTTGCCCAGGTTCTTGGCGATGAGGTGGATGAAGATTTCCGAATCGATGGTGGTCTGGAAGATGGACCCCTGGGCCTCCAGCTCCCGGCGCAACTCCACGGTGTTCACCAGGTTGCCGTTGTGTCCCAGGGCGATGGACAGGCCGCCGATGCGCGCCAGAAAGGGCTGGGCATTGCGCACCAGGGATGCGCCAGTGGTGGAATACCGGATGTGCCCGATGGCCACCCGGCCCTTGAGCTCCTTGCCCAGGTGGCGTTCGTTGAACACCTCCGGCACCAGCCCCATGCCGCGCTGTTCGCGGATGGCGGCGCCGTCCCAGGTGGCAATGCCGGCGCTCTCCTGACCGCGGTGCTGCTGCGCATACAGCCCAAAATACGTCATGCGCGCGGCTTCGGCATGATTGTATATCCCAAACAGCCCACAGTATTCTTTTTTCATGGACAGGTCCTTCCGGGGGGCTCCGTCCCCCAGTCCCCCTGGCAGGGGGGATGATTCCCCCTGCACCCCGCACGGTTTCGGGCCGCATCAAGGCACAGCGCACTATGCCTTGATGCGGCCCGAACGTTGGTGGGGGCCCGGGAGGAATCATTTCCCCCGGTGGGGGTGCGGGGGCAGCGCCCCCGCGTGCTGTGGGCGCGTTGCGCGTGGCGCGACACGCCCGGGTTCGGCTCACGCCAGGTCATAGTACTCTTGCAGGCTCTTCACGCCCAGGGTGGCGCCGGAGCGTTCCTTCATGGCCAGAGCCACGGCCTTGGCGCCGGCCAGGGTGGTGGTATACGGCACGCCATAGAGCAGGGTGGTCTGGCGCAGGATTTTGGAATCGTGGATGGATTTCTTGCCGGAGACGGTGTTGATGGCCAGGGCGATTTCACGGTTCTTGATCTGGTCCGTGATGTTGGGCCGGCCTTCGTAGACCTTGAGCACCGGCTCGCAGGGCACGCCGTGGGCCTTGAGGTGTTCCGCGGTGCCGCGGGTGGCCAGGATGGAGCAGCCCAGTTCCTTGAGGATGCGGGCAGGCTCCACGATGCCGGCCTTGTCCTTGTCCGAAACCGAGATGAACACCTTGCCCTGGCTGGGCAGGCGGTTGGAGGCGGCGAGCTGGCTCTTCATGTAGGCCAGGCCAAAGGTGGCGTCGATGCCCATCACCTCGCCGGTGGAGCGCATTTCCGGCCCCAGCAGCACATCCACGCCGGGGAAGCGGTGGAACGGCAGCACGGATTCCTTCACGGCCACGTGCCCGCCCTTGCGCATGCTCCAGGGGTCCAGCTCCTTGAGGCTCTTGCCCAGCATGACCATGGTGGCCAGGCGCGGCAGGGGCACCCCCGTGGCCTTGGAGACAAAGGGCGCGGTGCGCGAGGCGCGGGGGTTCACTTCCAGGATAAAGAGCACGCCGTCCTTGAGGGCGAACTGGATGTTCATGAGCCCCACGACATTGAGTTCCTTGGCCAGGGCCATGGTCTGACGCTCGATTTCCTGGATGATGTCCCCGCCCACGGTGTGCGGGGGCAGGACGCAGGCCGAGTCGCCGGAGTGGATGCCGGCTTCCTCAATGTGTTCCATGATGCCGGCCACGTAGGTGTCCGTGCCGTCGGAGAGGGCATCCACATCGAATTCGATGGCGTTTTCCAGGAATTTGTCCACCAGGATGGGATTTTCCTTCACCCGGCCGCCGGAAACACCCAGGGCCTCGCGGAAGTAGGTGTCCAGATCCTCATCGGAGTAGACGATTTCCATGGCCCGGCCGCCCAGCACGTAGGAGGGGCGGACCACCACGGGGTAGGTGATTTCCCGGGCGATGCGCTTGGCTTCTTCGGCGGAGAAGGCGATGCCGTTGGGCGGCTGGGTGAGGCCCAGCTTCTGCAGCATGTGCTGGAAGCGTTCGCGGTCTTCGGCACGATCGATGGAGTCCGGATCCGTGCCCAGGATGGGCGCGCCGGCGCGCTTGAGGGGCACGGCCAGGTTGAGGGGCGTTTGCCCGCCAAATTGGACGATGACGCCTTCGGGCTTTTCCACGTCGATGATGTTGAGGGCGTCTTCCAGGGTCAGGGGCTCGAAGTACAGCCGCGTGGAGGTGTCGTAGTCCGTGGAGACGGTCTCGGGGTTGGAATTGACCATGATGGCGTCCAGGCCCATTTCCTTCAGGGCGAAGGCGGCGTGGCAGCAGCAGTAGTCAAATTCAATGCCCTGGCCGATGCGGTTGGGGCCCCCGCCCAGGATGACCACCTTGCGGTTGGTCCCGGTGTGCAGTTCCTGGCCGGTCTCGTAAGTGGAGTAGTAGTAGGGGGTGTAGGCCTCGAACTCCGCGGCGCAGGTGTCCACCAGATAGTAGGTGGGCAACACGCCGGCTTCCTTGCGCAACTGGCGGATGTCCAGGGGATCGCGCTTCCAAATGGTGGCGAGCTGGCGGTCGGAGTAGCCGTGTTCCTTGGCCTTGCGCAGCAGGGCCACGCAGGCAGCATCCGCGGCATTGATGCGTCCGCCCAGGGCAAAGGCCTTGAGTTCCTCTTCCACCTTGAGGATGTCCTGAATCTGGCGCAGGAACCAGGGGTCCACCTTGGTGGCGTCGTGAATTTCCTCCAGGGTCAGGCCGGCCTTCATGGCCTGGCGCAGCTGGAGGAGGCGGCGGGAGTTGGGGGTGCGGATTTTGGCCAGGATGTCTTCCTTGTCCACGGGGCAGCCGCAGAAGTCCTTGCCAAGGCCGGGCACGCCGATTTCCAGCGACCGGAGCCCCTTCTGCAGCGCCTCCTTGAAGGTGCGGCCAATGCTCATGGCCTCCCCCACGCTCTTCATGGAGGTGGTGAGGGAATCCTGGGAGCCGGGGAATTTTTCGAAGGTAAAGCGGGGAATCTTCACCACGCAGTAGTCGATGGACGGCTCGAAGGAGGCCATGGTCTCGCGGGTGATGTCGTTGGGCAGCTCGTCCAGGGTGTAGCCCACGGCCAGCTTGGCGGCAATCTTGGCGATGGGGAAGCCCGTGGCCTTGGAGGCCAGGGCCGAAGAGCGGGAGACGCGGGGGTTCATCTCGATGACAACCATGTCTCCATTGGCGGGATTGATGGCGAACTGCACATTGGAGCCGCCGGTTTCCACGCCGATTTCACCCATGATGGCGATGGCCGCGTTGCGCATGCGCTGGTATTCTGCGTCGGTGAGGGTCTGGGCAGGGGCCACGGTGACGGAATCGCCCGTGTGTACGCCCATGGGGTCCAGGTTCTCGATGGAACAGATGATGACGCAGTTGTTGTTCTTGTCGCGCATCACCTCCAGCTCGAATTCCTTCCAGCCCAGGACGCTCTCCTCCAGCATGATTTCGCTTTTGAGGGAGGCGGCAAGACCGTGGCGGCAGATGGCCTCCAGGTCTTCCATGTTGTAGGCAATGCCCCCGCCGGTGCCGCCCATGGTGAAGGCCGGGCGCACGATAATGGGGAAAGGCATTTCCGAGCCCAGGCGACGCACGTCTTCCATGCTGCGGGCAATGCCGGAGGCAGGCACCTTGAGCCCGATGTTGGCCATGGCCTGGCGGAAAAGCTCGCGGCTCTCGGCCTTTTCGATGGCCTCGCGGGTGGCGCCGATGAGCTCCACGCCGTACTGCTCCAGCACGCCCATTTCCGCCACGGCCAGGGCGGTGTTCAGGCCGGTCTGGCCGCCCAGGGTGGGCAGCAGGGCGTCGGGCCGCTCCTTGGCGATGATGGCGGCCACGGTTTCCGGATCGATGGGCTCCACATACGTGCGGTGGGCGAGCCCGGGATCGGTCATGATGGTGGCGGGGTTGGAATTCACCAGGACCACCTCGTAGCCTTCTTCGCGCAAGGCTTTGCAGGCCTGGGTGCCGGAGTAGTCGAACTCGCAGGCCTGACCGATGACGATGGGCCCCGAGCCGATGAGCATGATTTTCTTGATGTCTGTGCGTTTGGGCATGGGAGAATGGCGTGGGTTGAACGACAAAAAGGGAAAAGAAGCCCCGACCACATAGCAGCGCAGGCCCCATTGCGCAACTGCCTTGCAACATCCCGGAGAATATGTAAAAAATGAGGCGGATTTGTGGACCCTTAGCCCCGGAGCGCGCTGTGTTGTTTCCTGATGCCGTGTATTACCTCTCCCCCGTGTTTGTCACGGTGGTGGGCCTGTGTCTGGGGAGTTTTTACAATGTCTGCATTGCCAGATACTTGAGCGGAGAATCCATCGTCTTCCCCGGCTCCAAGTGTCCGGTCTGCGGCCACAGGCTCCGCTGGTGGGAAAACATTCCCCTGCTCTCGTTCCTGCTCCTGCGCGGCCGGTGTCGGGGCTGTCAGGGAAAAATTCACTGGCGCTACCCCGTGGTGGAGGCCTTGAACGGCCTGTGGGCCTTTTTGCTCATCCAAAAATTGCCCCTGTTGCCCGGAGCGGAAATGGAGTGGCTGGCCTTGTGGTCGGGATACATGCTCATTGGCGGCATTCTCATCATCGTCAGCTTCATTGATCTGGAGCTGTACATCCTGCCGGACGTGTACGTGTATCCGGGCATCCTGCTGACCCTGGCCTTCGCCTTTTTTGTGGTGGATCCCTTCTATGGCATCCCGACCTTTGAGGACGCCCTCTACGGCGCCGGCATCGGCGCGGGGCTGTTCTTTGCCCTGCAGCGGCTGTACCGGCTGCTCAAGGGGCAGGAGGGCCTGGGCACCGGGGACATCAAACTCATGCTCATGCTGGGCGCCCTGGTGGGCTGGCGCGGCCTGCCCATGATGATTCTGGCCTCGGCCTTCAGTGCCCTGCTGGCCAGCGCCATCTATATGCGCCGCCAGAAGCAAGGCATGCAGACCATGGTGCCCTTCGGTCCCTTCCTGAGCCTTGGCGCCATGGTGTACGTGGTGGCCGGGGAGCTGTACTGGGAGCTGATGCGCTAGCCCTTCCCCCCGCTGTCACGCTGCAGTGGCCCGGCCACTGCTGTACTTTTTTGGCAAACACCATGGGGGAGAACCCGCATGGTGCATCATCCAGGCCCCTGGTGCGACGCATTGCGGCGCGCAGGGGCCTGGCCGTGTTGGCGCTGGAGTAAAAAACACCTTCCCCTGGCGGATTTTCTTTCTCCCCCGGACTTGCACATGAACGGGATTTCATGTAGATGAACTCTAAAAAATATGTAGACTCGTTCGCCCTGTGCGTTCCCTTCCCTGCGTCCTCATGACTTCCGGAGCCCCTATGAAGCGCTGCCTTGCCTTGCTGCTCCTGACCCTGATGCTCGACGGAGCCTTGCATCCGGTGTGGGGCGATGCGCCGACGCCTCCCGTGGCGCGGTTCACCTTTGACGGGCCTGCCCTGGCCCAGGGCCTGCAGCGTCCCCAGTCCGTCCAGCTGCACCGGGCCGTGCTGGGAACGGACCGCTGCGGCCGCCTGGACAGCGCCCTGCAACTGTATCCCATCGACAGCGCCCTGGCCCAGGTGGACGGCTTTCGCATGGGCGAGTCGTCCCTGCAGACCTTTGCGGCGGCGGCCTGGATTTATCCGCGCCAGCTGAAGGGCTACCGCGTCATTGTGGAAAAGTTCGCCGCGGACAATCACCAGCGCGGCTTTCGATTGGCGCTGAAGGATGGCCGGCTGCGGTTCTGGTGGTCCTCCACCGGCATGGTGGAAGACCCGGGCGAGTATGATTTTGTGGAAAGCGATACGGTGCTGGCGTCCCATGCCTGGTCCCACGTGGCCGTGAGCTTCAGTCAGGGCTCTGTGCGGATGTACATCAACGGCATATCGGACACGCGTTCCAGCCGCAATGTGCGGTCCATTGCCCTGGGGGTGGCTCCTTTGGGCATTGGCGGCAATCCTGCCACCACCGGGTTTTTGTTTGATGGGCTCATTGATGAGGTGACCCTGTGGGATCGTACCCTGGACAAGGGGGAGGTGGCGGCCATGCACGCAGGAGGATGCGAGTAGATGCGCTTCATGACGCGGACGAGACTGCGTTGGTTGACCAGGCGTTCCGCCAGAGTACTGCCGGCCACGGGCAAGCAGGCGCCGCGGGCCGTGCCGTGCAGCATTGTGGTCAAGGCGCCGGCATGGCTGAGTCCCAACCAGCCTGGCCTGGCCCGCCCCACGGCGCCGGTGCGCAAGCAACGCCCCATTGCAGGGGTGCGGATACGTCGGTTCGTCAAGTAACAGCATTTCCACAAAGACAAAGAACAACCAGCAAGGCGGAAATGCCGCGCCACCGCCGCGGCCTGGGCAGACGCCCCCGGCCGTGCGGCGGTTATTTGTACAGGTGAATCACCTTGCTGCCGGGCTCGGGCCGGGGGGCGCGCTCCAGAAAGGTGCGTCCCGTGCGGCCAGGGCCGTGGGGCAGGGGGAATACCGACTTGCACGTCTGGCAGTGCAGGTGATCCGCCGCTTCCTCCAGGCGGTTCAGCTGCCCGTCCTTGTCAAAGCAGGCCTGACAGAAGGGGCCTTGCCGCACGGTGCCGGTTTTGAGCCAGTAGCTCATGCCGTCGAATTCCACGTTTTTGGCCAGGTAGAGGATGTCTTCGAATTCCTGCACCTGGGACTTGAGCTGTTCATTCTCGTCGGCCATTTCCACAAACCGGCCTTGCAGCTCGGCCAGCAGCGCCTTGGCTTCCTCGAATCGATTTTCCACAAACAAGTCATACACTTGTTTGAACAGGTAATAATCCAGCATGGTCCGCGCTCCTTGCCGGTAAGACAGCCGCGGCATGCGGGCCAGGGCAGGGCCCTGCATGCCATTTCCATTGCTGCTTATCGGGCAATCCTTCGGGAATCTTTAGCGCCTCCGCGCAGATGCCTGCCGTGGATCATGAAATCACCTTGTCCGGCTTGCCCTTTTCCATCCACAGGAAGAACATGAGCAAGGCCGGCACCATGAACACGGTGAACACCGTGGCGCAGGCCAGCCCTCCCAGCACCACGGCCCCCAGGCCGCGGTACAATTCCGAGCCCGGCCCGGGCATGACGGCCAGGGGCAACATGCCAAACACGGACGTGGCCGCGGTCATGTAAATGGGTCGCAGGCGGGTGCGGACGCTTTCCAGCACGGCCTCCCTGGGGGGGAGCCCGCCTTCGCGCATGAAATTCAAAGATTGGTGCACCACCAGGATGGCGTTGTTCACCACCACGCCCACCAGGATGACGAAGCCGAGCATGGTCACGATATCCAGGGGTTGCGGCGTCAGGAAGTTCACCAGCCTGAGCCCCAGAAAGCCGCCGCCCGTGGCCAAGGGCACCGTGAGCATGATGACGAAGGGGTAGATGAAGTTGTCGAACAAGGCGGCCATGAGCAGGTAGGTGATGATGAGGGCCAGCAGGAAGTTCCACTGCATGGAGGCGCCGGCCTCGGCCAGTTTGTCCGCCGCGCCGCTCAGGCGGTAGGCCACGCCCTTGAGCAGGCCTTTTTCCTTGAGGCCGGGGATGATGCCCTGCTCGATGGTTTCCATGGCCTGCTGCAGGGGCACGTCCGGGGGCGGCGTCACCTGCAGGCTCATGGTCCGCTGGCGCTCCAGATGGCGGATCTGGTTGATGCCCGAGCTCTCCACCATGGTGGCCAGGGAGGACAACGGCACCGCCTGCCCCTGACGCGTGGCCAGCAGGCTGTTGTACAGGGCCTCGGGGGTATCCACATCCTGTTCCGAGGCCTTGAGGGTCAGGTCAATCTTCTTTTCCCCCTCCCGCTTGAATTCCCCCACCTTGCGGCCGTCCATGAGCACATCCACGGCGTGGCCCAGCTCCGTGGCGGTGAGGCCGGCGGCGCGCAGGCGATCCCGCATGGGCTCCAGGGACACTTCCGGATACAAGAGCTCCAGGGAGGGCTGCGGCCGCACCTGGGCCCCGGGAATGGCCTGCATGATGGCCCCGTAGCCTGCGCCGGCGGCAACCACCAGGGCATCCAGGTTGTTGCCGGAAAAGTCCACGTCAATGGTCCGGCCCGTGCCGATGCGGCTTTCGAAGATGCCAGCCTGCAGGCTCACGCCATACATGCCGGGAATGGAGCGGATAACGCCGTTGAGGTACGGGATGAGGGCCGGGGCGTTGGTCTCCTGGGTGGAGATGACGCCAAAGAGGCTGATCTGCGGGGCGCCCACGTAAAATAGGGTTTCCACCCCGGGCAGGCCTTCGTAGGAAGGCTTGCCGTACCGGGGCTCGATCTGGGCCCAGATCTGCTTGCCAATATCCATGCGTTCGGACACGGACAATCCAGGCGGCGGAATGAGCAGGTTGATGAGCAGGTTGCGGTTGCCCTGGGGCAGGTATTCCAGCTTAGGAAAAAACAGGATCGTGACGGCAATGGACGCACCGGCCAGCACGCCAATGGTGGTCAGCCGGGTGAACCAGTTGGCGATGGCCAGCCGCACCACGGCCATGAAGGCATCTGAGAGGCGCTCCCCCAGCCGGGAGATGACCTGCGCCAGGCCCGAGGGCGTCCGCGACGACGATGGCCCGCGGGTGCCCACCAGGGCGAAGAGTCGGGAGGAGAACATGGGGATGACCGTCAGGGACACGATGATGGACAAGGACACCGAAGCCACGATGGCGATGGTGATGTCCTTGAAAAGCTGGCCGGCCTCGTTCTCCATGAATATCACGGGCAGGAACACGGCCACGGTGGTGAGGGTGGAGGCCAGCACTGCGCCCCAGACCTCGGTGGCGCCGTCGTAGGCGGCCTGGAAGGCCTCCTTGCCCATGGCCCGGTGCCGCACGATGTTCTCCAGCACCACAATGGCGTTGTCCACCAGCATGCCGGAGGCGAAGGAAATGCCCGCCAGGCTCACCACGTTCAAGGTGCGACCCAGGAGCTGCATGAAGAGGAACGTGCCGATGATTGACACGGGGATGGCCAGGCCCACCACCACCGTGGCGCGCAAGGAACGCAGGAACACCAGCAGCACCAGCACGGCCAGCACGCTGCCGATGAGGATGTTCTCTTTCACCAAGTCAATGGCGCCGCGGATGTAGGGCCGCTGGTCGTAGCTCCAGTCCCAGTACAGGCCGCGTTCCTTAAGGGGGCCCTCGTTCAGTTGGTTGACCACCGCCTCCATGGCGTCGGTGACGGCCAGGACGTTGGCAGCCGGCTCTGGCTTGATGCCGCAGACGATGCCGTTGGTGCCGTCATGCAGCATGGCCACGGTGGGCTTTTCGTAGCCGATGTGCACCGAGGCCACATCCGCAATGGTGATGCGTCGCTGACCCGTGGAGGTGATGACGACGTCCTCAATCTCTTTGGGCGACTGATATTGCGCCGTGGTGCGGATGCGAAAATCCCGACGGCCCACTTCCAGGTTGCCTGCAGAGACGTTGATGTTCTCCACCGCCAGGACATTGATGATGTCCTCAATGGTGAGCTGATGCGCCGCCAGCCGCATGGGGTCCACCACCACATGCATCTGCCGCTCCGTACCACCAAAGATAAACAGGTCCGCCACGCCGGGCACGCGTTCCAGATGCTGGCGCACCTCCTCTTCAAAGTAAGTGCGGTAGGTGTCGATGGGGGTTTCGTTGCCGGGCAGGGTCTTGAGGATCATCCAGATGATGGGCGAGGTGGCCGCCCCCGTGGCGCTGATGACGGGCCTGTCCACGTTCTCCGGGTATTGGGGCACCTCGTTGAGCTTATTGGACACCCGGAGCAGGGCGGCGTCGATATCCGTGCCCAGGCGGAATTTCAGGGTAATCTCGCCGCGGCCGTTATAGGAGTCGCTCTCCATGGTCATCAGACCGGGAATGCCCTTAAGGACCTTCTCCTGCTCTTCGATGATTTCACGCTCCACCTCATAGGGGGTGGCCCCGGTCCAGGTGGTGGTGACGGTGATTTCCGGCTCGATGACCGTGGGGGACAGCTGGATGGGCATCTTGCCCAGGGCGATGATGCCGAACAGGGCCGTGAGGATCACGCCCACGAACACGGCCACCGGCCTGCGGATGGAAGTGCTGATGAGTTGCATGGGGCGTCCTTATTGCAAGGCTGAGGGCGGCACGATGTCCAGGGGGTGGCCGGGGCGCAGGCGCTCATTGCCCTTGACCACCACTTCGACGCCATCGTGCAGCACGCCGCCGTTTTCCAGGGCGCGCACGGCGGCCTGGCTGCCCTTGTAGGCCAGCACCTCCACCGGGACGGGGGCGGCGGCGCCCTGGGCGTTCACCCACAGCTGATGGCGACCCTGGGTGAGCATCACGGCGTCCCGCGGCACCAGCACGGCGTCCACCTGGTCTCCGGAAGGCACGTCCACCCGGGCTTCCATGCCTTGCACCAGGGGAACCGGGGGCGCACCCACATCGGTCACGCGAATTTTCAGGGGAAAGGTGCGGGTGGCCACGTTGCCAGCCGGGATAATGGCGGAGACCCGTCCCAGGCGCTCGCGGCCGCCCACGGTCATGGTCAGTTCGCCGTCCATGGGCACGAAAGCCAGCACCGGGGCGGGCAGATCCACCAGCACATCCACGGAGTCGTCACGGGCGATGGTGGCGATGGCCGTGCCCGGGGAGAGCCATTCTCCCCGGCCCACATGACGCTCCAGCACCACGCCATCAAAGGGGGCCGCAGGCTGAGCCTTGCGGAGCTTGATTTCCAGCAGGTCCGCAGATGCTTTCAGGGAGGCGGCCTCCCGCTCCAGCCGCTGCACCAGGAACCGGGCCTGGTCGTACTCCTGGACGGCCACGGTACGGGTCTTGATGAGCTGCTCCATGCGCCCCAGTTCGATGCGGGCGATTTCCAGCTGGCTGAGCAGGCGCTGGTGGCTGGCGCGGGAACTTTCCAGTTCCTTGGTGGCGATGTCCGTGGAAAGTGCCACCAGCCGCTGCCCTGCCTTGACGCGGGAACCGGTTTCGATATCCAGCAGCTCCACCCGTCCGCTCACCTCGGCGGCCACCTTGGCCACTTCAGGAAAATAGACAGTACCGATAAATTGTTGTGTTGGGTTGACCCGTCCAGACACGGCCTTGGCCGTCACCACCTTTGCCGGCGGCGCCCCGGGGGGCTGGGCCAGGGCGGGACGAACCCCCGGTAGCAGGCACAGCAGACACATACAATGTAGGAACACGAAACAAGGGTGCTGGAGAACGCGGAACAGGCTGAAAGAGCGCATGATGGGGGGGCACCTCTGGTGTAACTGGAATGCGTCATGCCCACGAGGGGACGCACGTGACTGTGGTTCGCGCCGTGAAAGATAATACCAAAAGTCGTGGATAGGTTGATAGTGGAAGGAGTGAAGTTTGACAAGGGCTGAACTGTGGGGCCTCAATGTTTAAAACACGAGAAACCTTGGACAACACGCGCCGAGGCACGTATACGCAGCATGGCTGTGGTGCAGTGGGTGATAATACCGGCGGCAGGAGAGTCCGGGCTCTTTCGCCAGCCGGCACTGCGGGCAGAGACATCGTGAATGTGAGGATTACGCCCCCTTCCGGGCGGAGTCCGCTTGCTGAAAGGGAAGAAATCAAGTAACTAACAGCTGGAAATGAAGACGCCCCACCTTCGACGCGTCCCATCCGAGGAAGTTCTCATGTTCATATCATTGTTGATCCGCCGCGCCCGCGTTGCCAGTTGCGCAGGTGTCTGTTGTCTCTTGTTTGTTGTACTGTGCGTGCTGCTGGGTGCCACGCCTGGCGGTGCGCAGCAGAACGGGA
>JAIWOE010000277.1 GCA_020217165.1 Desulfovibrio sp.
GGCCACGAACGCCCCAAGGCGATACTGCCCGTCCTGGCGCAGCATGTCCTCTGCGCTGGTCCAGTCCTTTTCCGGCAGGGTAAGGGCAGGACCTCGGCAGCCGCCGGCATCGCGGTGTTCAGCAGCATCAGCAAACACAGCACCCCGGCAAGGCCGGTGCTGCAAGGGGATGGTCCACGACGCGGGACAAAGGACATGGTGCACGCCGCCGTGCCATTCATCGGCTCCTCCTGTTCCCCGTGAGGGCGCGTGGAGGTCCGCCCACCCCTCCGCCGGGGCCGGGCAGGGAACATTGCTCACGCTGCAGGGTCTTCACGTATACTTCGCCCGTGTGGGTCACAAACACCAGTTTTCTGCCACGCGTCCCACCCACGTGCGTGGCCGAGACTCGCAGCCGCCGGGCATTGAGCTCGGTGAGGGCGACCTCTACATTTTGCGGTCCCATGGAGCTGGTTTCTGCAAACAGGGCGCTGGCGCCGCCAAACACCTTGCACTCCACCTCTTCCAGGGGCACGCCAAAGCCGATGAAGCGCCGGCAGATCATCCCGATGGCCGTATCAACATATCGGTATGGCTGACAAACCAGGTGGGTGGCCTCGTACCGGGCTGCTTCGGGCAGAAAGGCATGAAACACCCCGCCATACGCGGAAGCCGGGTGAAAAAAAGTCACAGAGACGCAGGACCCCAGGATGGTGTGGATGAGGGACGGACGCCGGAACACCCCGCCCTGCGAGACCTGCAGCTCATGCAGTTTTGCGCCGTGGTAACGGTGCAACAGCTTATGCAGGGACATCAGCATCCTCTGGAACGCCGTCCAGCAATGGGTTTGGCGCAAGGTCCAGGCTGCGGAGCAGTTCCTCCACCAGCTCGGCATGCACGGGCTTGACGAGATAGGCGTCCGCCCCGGCTTCGTACTGCGCCCGCATGATGCTGGCCGTGGTCTGCAGGCAGGAAACCATGATGCACCGTGCGCTGCACTCCGGACTGACGTTGTGGCGATGCTCCAGGTCCTTGAGCCGGGCCAGGGTGGCATGGCCGTCCAACCCAGGCATGAGCACATCCAGCACCACCAGCGTGAACGGCGCGCCGGCCTCCAGGGCCTGGCCAAACAATTCCAGGGCCGCGGCGCCATCCTCGGCCTCGGTGCAGTGTCCGTGGGGAGCAAAAAGCTCGCGCAGCAGGGCGCGCTGCCCGGGGCTGTCATCCACAATCAGAATCTTCATGCATGCTCCTTGGCTGGCGCCGGGGGCGGCGTGTCCCGGCCCGAGTCCTGTCCGGGGCAGGGCAGCCTGGCCGTCACGGCCACCAAGCCCGGTCGGGAAAGGTCCAGCTCCAGTTCTCCCCCCATGGTTCTGGCCATGAGCCGTGCGGAATACGTGCCCAGCCCCGTACCGCCCTGCTTGTTCCGGGTGGCGTACTTCTCGAAAAACCGCGGGGCAAAATCGGGCGGGATGTCGCCGGCATTCTCAATGCGCACGGTGCACCACTCGCCCGGTTCCAGGAGCACGCGCACCTCGCCTCCCGGCGGGGAGGCTTCCACGGCGTTCTTGAGCAGGTTGGACAGCATAGAGTGATACAACAACTCCTCCCCCAGCACGAAGAATGTCTGCCCGGCAGAGACGGGCCGCCCGGAGAGCAGCACCTGCGCCGTCACCTGCCTGCCGCCGTGGCTTCTGCAGGAATCCGGCAGCACCTTGGCCAGCACCCCCAGCAACTCCACGGGCACGGGCCGGGGTTTGTACTGCCCGGTTTCCATCTGGAACAGGTGGAGGGAGATATTGATCAAATCCAGCATCCTGTAGCCAGAATCGCGGATGAGGCCGATGTACTCCCGCTGTTCCGGGGTCAGGTTGTCATCCAGCAGTAGGAGGGTGGGCAGGCCGATGATGCCGTTGAGGGGCGTTTTGAGATCGTGCCGGCTGATGCGTTCGATATCCTCCTTGAGGGCCTCCATCTGCTTGCGCTCGGTGATATCCCGCATGGACAGCAGGCGTGCCGGGCTGTCATCCCAAGTGGTTTCGGCATGGCGAAGGTCCAGCACGCGCTCAACGCCGTCAACACCATGCAGGGTGTATTCCCCGGCCATCGCCTGCCCAAACAGGGGGCAGCGCTCCCTGTCGGCCCCCTCCCCGGGAACAACCTCCAGCAGGGCCTGGGCTGCAGTGTTGCAAAACAGCAGTTTTCCCGTTTGATTCAGGACAAAGATGCTGTCGGGATGTTCTTGAATGATCTGCCGAAAGCGAGCCTCCTGCCGGGCCAGGCGAGCATGGCTGAGGTGCAGTTCGCGCTGCAGGTTCACGAGTTCATTGTTGACCTTCATGAACTCGTCCAGGGCCACGGTGTCGGAAACACTGGGCACGGCCCGGGCCTGCTGCTGCAAGGCGCGCAGCTGGGCGGCCTGATCGTTGATGATCCCCAGCATTTCATCGTACAAAAAGAAAATGTTATTGGGTGACTGGGAAACAATCACGTACACGTGCCCGTCCCGCACCAGGCCGAAAAAATTCATCACCTCGGGCCGTTCCCCCAGGAGCACCGTGAGCTCCCAGGCCAGGGTGGCGCCCTTGCGTCTGGTCTGCCGGAAAAAGCGGCCCAGCTTGGGGCGCATGGTGCGGTCCACCAGGGAGTGCAGGGGCTGGCCCACCAGGGATGCGCCGAATACCCCCGTGGAATCATGGATAACGTGGCTGATACGGCCGCGCATGTCGCACGCCAGCACCAGCCCGTCCGGAACACGTGGATTCATGCTGCATCCTCGCGGTGTTCAAGGCACAGGGCCGTGGCCACCCGCACGCCCTCCCGGGCGTTGGGCGCCCAGCCGTGGGCGCCGATGCCCTCGGCAAGGGCGGGATTAAGCAGAAACGGAAAACCTCCCACCAGCACGCGCACCGCCGGGAACTGCGATCGCACAGCCTGGATGATGCGTTGGGCCAGGGGCACATTCTGGTGCATGGTGACGGACAGGCACAAGGCATGCGGCTTGCGTTCCGCCACGGCGGCAAGCACGGCCTGCAGGGGACAGTTGGCGCCCATGTAATAGGTGTCCCAGCCGTCCATCTCGAAAAAGTCGCAGACCATGCGCATGCCCAACTCGTGCAGCTCCTCCCCCACGCAGCAGCCGATCATGGACAGGCCGAGTTTTGCTTCGCTGATGATGTAGGGAAACAGTTGGGAGATGACCAGCTGCGTGGCGGCGGTGCAAAAATGCTCCACGGCCACGGTGATGGCATTCTCCTGCCACAGGCGGCCCACCTCGTGCTGCACTGGCTGCAACACCTCCAGATACACGGCCCGCACGTCCGCTCCAGCCTTGACCGCATCCACCACCAGGGCGCAGGCGGTGCGACGGTCGCCGGCCAGGAGTCGCTCCAAGTAGGCCGCAGCGAGCCTGCCCAGATCCGCCCCCTCAGTGGATGCGCCAGGAGCCGAATTGGAAAGATGCAGGGTCCGGTTCATGGAATTCCGCCACACGCAGGCCGCCGCACCGGCGCGCCTGATTCCCAGATGGTGGACAGTTCGCTTGCCCGGGCCAATGCCTGCAGCTCCTCCGCAAGCCACTCGTAAAACGGCGCCACCTGCGCCGCTGTGGCCGGGGTCAGGGTCTGCTGTACGGCCTGCAGGGTCTGCTCCAGCATGACCGGCCAATAGGCCAGGGCAAAGCCATGGGCCCGGTAGGTTCGCAGGACCCAGGCGACGGTTTCCACAAAGGACGCCGCATCGTACAGGGTCATGGTGGCGGCCATATACTTGAAATGATTGCGATGGTTGTTGCGCATCATGTCCACGTTCCCGGCCCCCACCAGCTGCGGCAGGTCCGGGCGTGCCAGCATGGCATCATCCAGAAGGTTGGCCAGCACCGGCGCCGCAGCCGCGTATTCCTGCACTGCCTGGGCGGAAGGCACGGCCAGCCTGGCTGCCGAAGCCACAAGCGCATCCTTGATCATATCCCCCCCCCAAATAGGAGATCTCTTGTGTAGATGCCGGACGAGTTCCTGGCGTCAAGCCCGTTCACGCCCGTGCATCCAGATGCCCCTCCCGGCGGAGGGTAATCATGTGAGTATTTGAGATATAAGCGGAT
>JAIWOE010000278.1 GCA_020217165.1 Desulfovibrio sp.
CCTCGGCGGCGTCCTTGGCCACTTCCATGAGCTGGGGATGGTACACGGCGTCCTGGGCGATGATGGCTGCATCGATGCCGATGCGCTTGGCCTGAATGAGCATCAGGGCCCCGGAGGCGCTGTTCTGCAGGCTCATGTAGAAGACGTCGGGGTTGGCGGCCTTGATCTTGGTGAGCACGGCGCTGAAGTCCTTGTCGCCTTCGTTCACGTGGTCGCGGGCCACGGTGAGGCCGGCATCCTGGGAGAGTTTGGCCACGTTGTCGGCCAGGCCCTGGGAATAGGTGGTCTTGTCGTCCACAATGTAGACGCTCTTGGCGCCCAGGTGCTGGATGAACGCCATGGCGGCCTTGGACTGGTCATCGTCCCGGCCGCAGATGCGCCACATGTGCTTGAGGCCGCGTTCGGTGACCTTCTCGTTGGTGGAGCCGGGGGTCAGCATGGGGATGTCTTCCTCGGCCAGCACTTCGGACGCCGGGATGGTGGCGGAGGAGCAGTACGCGCCCACCACGCCGGCCACCTTGGCGTTGATGAGCTTGTTGGCGGCGGCCACGGCCTGGCGGGGGTCGCAGGCGCTGTCTTCAGCCAAGAGTTCGATCTTGTCGAAGCCGGGCAGGCCGCCCTCGGCCATGGCCACCTTGATGGCGGCGCGCACGCCGTTGGCAATGTCGTTACCGTCGGCGGCGTAGGGGCCGGTCAGGGGAGAAAGGGAGCCCACCTTGAGGGTCTTGGCCCAGGCCAGTTGCGCCGTGCCCAGGCAGAGGGCCAGCACCAGCACGACGAGACGGGAAATGCGCATGGAACACATCCTCCTGAAAAGAAATGTTGAATCACACCATACGCCTGATCCGGTCGCCGTGTCGGTCACACCGACGCGCCCAGATAGGCTTCCACAACTCGTTGATCGCGCTGTACTTCCTCGGGAAGCCCCGCGCAGATGATTTCGCCATGGTCCAGCACCACCACCCGGTGGGAGAGGTTCATCACCACGCTCATGTCGTGCTCCACCAGCAGCACGTTGATGCCCGTGGCGGCGATGCGGCGGATGGTCTCCATCAACTCCTTGGATTCAGATGGGTTCAGTCCCGCGGCCGGCTCGTCCAGCAGGATGGTCCGCGGCTCGCTGCCCAGGGCCCGGGCAATCTCCAGCCGGCGCTGCAGGCCGTAGGGCAGGTTGCGGGCCACCTCGTCGGCGTATTGGTCCATGCCCACAAACTCCAGGGCGGCATGGGCTTTTTCTTCGATGCGGCGTTCCTCCCGGCGCTGGCCGGGCAGGCGGAAGATGGCGCCGGCCACGCCGGCACGGGCGCGGCAATGCTGCGCCACCATGACATTTTCCAAGGCTGTCATGGCCGTGAACAGCCGGATGTTCTGAAAGGTGCGGGCTATGCCTCGCTCCAGCCGCTGGTAGGGCCGCAGGGACAGGATGCTCTGGCCGTCGTAGCGGACATCCCCATCCGACGGCTTGTACACCCCGGTAATGACATTGAAAATCGTGGTCTTGCCCGCGCCGTTGGGGCCGATGAGTCCCAGGATTTCCCCTTCCTGCAACGACAAATCCGCCCTGCTCAGGGCCTGAAGTCCGCCGAACCGGACACTGACGTCGTGAAGTTGCAGCAGTGCCATGGGACGCTGAACATACACAAACGTAACGAGAAAAAGCAAGTCGTCATAATGACATTATTGTCAATCAGCCCCCGCGGCTTGTGCTTTTCCTCCCTAATTGCTGCAATCCCAGCCCCCCCAGCACCAGGCCCAGCCCGGCGAACGTGCTGGCGTGGATGGCTTCCCCCAGTATCCAATGAATGAGCAGCAGGGAAACCGGCGGGGACAAAAAAATCAGGGTGGACACCTGCGCCGCGCTGGGCGCCAGCCGCAGGGCCGTGACCCACAGGGCGAAGGTCAGGCCCATCTCCAGGCACCCGATGTATGCCGCACCGGCAAGCCCTTGCCAGGACACGGCCAGGGGCGAGGAAAGGAGCAGGCAGGCCACCAGACAGCCCGGCAGGCTCATGCAGAAGTTGGCTGCCAGGGCGGCCACGGGGTCCCGCCGGTCCGAGGCCGCAGCCAGCCAGTAGCCGGACCAGATGAGGGTGGATACCAGCGCCAGGGCCAGACCCGTGCCATCCACCCGGCCCCAGCTGCCCCACTCCCCCTGCATGGAAAGCAGCACCACCCCGCCGTAGGCCACCGCCGCGGCCAGCAGGTCCACGCGCCGCAGCCGCTGCTTGAGGAACACCGCCGCCAGCAGGGCCAGGGTGATGGCCCAGGTGTAGTTTACCGGCTGGGCCACCTGGGCGGGCAGGCGGTCGTAGGCCTCGAACAGAACCAGATAATAAACCAGGGGGTTGATGGTCCCCAGCCCCAGGGAGCGCCACGGATGCCGCACCAGCGCCTCCACCAACAGCCCCCAGCGCCCCTGCAGCACCAGCAGCAACACCAGGGCCGTCGCTGAAAACACTGCGGCGTAGAGCACCAGTTGCGGCGGGTCCAGCTCCCTGAGGGCGAGCTTGAAGGCCGTGGCCACCGTGGACCAGCACAGCACCGTGGTCAGGCCGAAGGCCATGGCCCGGCGGGGATTTTTGGCGTCGATTTCCTGCATGATCCGTGCGGTCTATTCCTTCCCCTGCCGCCTTGGCAAGCGGCGACGGTGGTGGTAGGGTCGCGCACTTACCATCCACCCTTGACCAAGGACGACTTCGTGGAGCGACAGTTCTTCGATTTCTCCAAGGCGTTCAGCGACCCCGGTCTGGCCCGCTCCCTGGTGCACGCCATTGAGCGCGAGTGTGTCGAACCCCTGACCTTCATGGAGGTCTGCGGCACGCACACCGTGGCCATTTTCCGCAGCGGCATCCATTCCATCCTGCCGGAAACCGTGGTGCACCTCTCGGGTCCCGGCTGCCCGGTCTGTGTCACCCATGAGCAAGAAGTGGAATTGTTTCTGCAGGTTGCCGCCAGGAATGATGCCATTGTGGCCACCTTTGGCGACCTCATGCGCGTGCCCGGCATGCAGGGCAAGAGCCTCAAGACCGCCCAGGCCGAGGGCGCGCGGGTGGAGGTGGTCTACGCCCCCTTTGACGCCCTGGACCTTGCCCGCGCCAACCCGGACAAGCAGGTGGTGTTCCTGGGCGTGGGGTTCGAGACCACGGCCCCGGCCATCGCCGCCACCATGCAGATGGCCAAGGCCCAGGGCCTGTCGAATTTCCTGGTGCTGTCCATGCACAAGCTGGTGCCCCCGGCCCTCAAGGCCCTGCTGGACGACGCCAGCGCCCGCGTGGATGCCTTCATGCTCCCCGGCCACGTCTCCCTGGTGCTGGGGCTTGCGCCGTACCAGTTCATCGCCCGGGAGTATGACATTCCGGCCGTGGTGGCCGGGTTCGAGCCCCTGGACATCCTGGCCGCCCTGCTCACCCTGGCCCGCCAACGCAACGCCATCCGCCAGGGCGCTGTTGCGGAGATCGTCAACGACTACCCCCGCGCCGTGCGCGAAGCGGGCAACCCCAAGGCCCGCGCGGTGATGGACGAGGTTTTCACCGTGGTGGACGCCCGCTGGCGCGGCCTGGGTGTCATCCCGCAATCCGGCCTGGCCATTGCCGAGGCCTACGCCGACCAGGACGCCATGCGCGTCCTGGGCCTGACCATGCCCGAACCACGCACCCTGCCCGGCTGCAAATGCGGCGATGTGCTCAAGGGCAAGATCCGGCCGGACCAGTGCCCCCTGTTCAAAAAGGCCTGCACCCCGGCCACCCCCGTGGGGCCGTGCATGGTTTCCACCGAGGGCAGCTGCGCGGCGTACTTCAAATATCATGCAGAGGTATAGGCGCTGGAGCCCCCTTCGCACCTTCCCTCAAGAGGACGCCTTTCATGACTTCTTCCCGCCTTCTCCTCGACGCCGGCTCCGGCGGCCAGGCCTCCCACCGGCTGGTGGCCGAGCTGTTTTTGCGTCATTTTGACAATCCTGTCCTGGCCGTCATGGACGACGCCGCCCGGCTGCAGCTCACCGGGCCGGTGGCCATGTCCACGGACGGGTTCATCGTTGATCCCATCCTCTTCCCCGGCGGCAACATCGGCTCCTTG
>JAIWOE010000279.1 GCA_020217165.1 Desulfovibrio sp.
CGGGCGGCCAGGGCCACCAGCAAATCGTCCCCGGTGCCGTGCCCCAGGCTTTCATTGATCATGTTGAAGCGGTCCAGGTCCAGCAACAGCACGCAGAACTTGTGACGCGGATGCTCCTTGGCGCGCTGAATCTCCTTGTCCAGCTGGTCCAGCAGCAGGGTGCGGTTGGGCAGATCCGTCAGGGAGTCGTGCAGGGCGTGGTACAGCACCTGCTCTTCGGCGCGCTTGCGGTCCGTGATGTCCAGCAGGGAAATGACGCTATCTTTGGTGTTGGGGATCATGGCCACGGCAATGGCCACGTGGCGCACCTCGCCATCGGCCCGCAGCAATCTGAACTCGTAGCGGCTTGGCACGGCGGCAGGATCGGCGCGGCGGCGGTGGTGGTTGGCCGTCACCCAGGGGACATCGTCCGGGTGTACGATGCGAAAGCACGAAAAATCGCTGGAGAGTACCTGCCTGCTGTATCCGGTGATGGCCACGAATTCGTTGTTGAAGACCTTCACCGAGCCGTCCTGCTGCAGCACAGCCAGGGCGGTGCCCGTGCTTTCGAACAGGGTGCGGTACAGCAGTTCGGACTGTTCCAGGGATTGGCGGGTCTGGTCCAGCTGCTCGGATCGCTCCTGGACTTCGCCTTCCAGCATGCTGGCGTAGGCGCGCAGCTGGCGTTCCTGGCGGCGCAGGGTAAGCTGCGTGGTCACACGGGCCATGAGCTCGCGGGAATCGAAGGGTTTGGAGACGTAGTCCACCCCGCCCACCTCAAAGCCGCGGGTCTTGACCTCCACGTCGCTCAGGGCGGACAGGAAGATGACCGGGATGTCCCGTGTGACGGGATCGTCCTTGAGCAGCTTGCAGGTTTCCAGGCCATCCAGGCCGGGCATCATGATGTCCAACAAAATGAGGTCCGGGGCGGTCTTGGCCACCTCCAGGGCAGCGCGGCCGCTGCTGGCATCCACCACCAGAAAGCCTCGCTTGCGCAGGTGCGTGCCCAGCAATTTTAGGTTGATGGGCTCGTCATCCACAATGAGGATGGTGTGCTGTGTCTGGTCGTGTTCCCTGGGATGGGCCTGCATGGTGTGCCGCAAAATCTCAGCTGAGCTAAGGTTGGGGCCGCAAGGGGGGAAATCCCTCCCTCGCATGGTCTCGACTCTATATGCGAAAGAGGGACTGTCGTCGTCAAGAACAAAATGGCTGCCGTTTTCCTCACCTACAGGATTTGGGAGGAGGCATTGCCCCAGGCTGGACAGCGCCCCCACATCCCGCTATGGAGAGGCAAACATGCAATCCTGCCCGCGCCGGGCGACGGATGCAAAACAACAGGCAACAGGGACAAGGAGCCGCGCGCCATGACTCAGCCCAGCGGGGTGGAAATCGCCAAGCCGTTTGTCAAAGCGACCGTCAATGTGCTTTCCACCATGGCCAATATTGAGCCAAAGCCCGGCAAGCCGTTCGTCAAGAAGGATCGCACCGCCCAGGGCGACGTGTCTGCCATTGTGGGTTTCACCGGGGTCAAGAACGGCAGCATCTCCGTCTCCTTCACCAAAAAATGCGTGGTGGCTGTGGTCAAGGCCATGCTGGGGGATGACGTGCAGGATATCATCCAGGACGCCAAGGACACGGTGGGAGAAGTGACCAACATGATTTCCGGGCAGGCGCGCGCCTCCCTGGCGGAAATGGGCCTGACATTCCAGGGCTCCACGCCGTCTGTAATCATGGGAGACAACCACACCATCACCCACATTGCCTCCCAGCCGGTGGTCTGCATCCCGTTCGAGACGGACCATGGCCCGTTTTACGTGGAATTTGTGTTCGAATAGGCCCGCTTCACGTCTTCAGCTCCAGGATGTCTCGGCATGGCACGGCTTGACGATCTGAAACGGCTCGGATTTGCCGAGCAGATGCGCCTGCTCATGGAGGCGCACGCCCTCCTGGATCCGCAGGATATCCCCGCCTTGCTGGCCCTGGCCGCAGACCCCCTGGACGATGCCGCTGTGGACGCCATGGCCCGCGGGGTACTTCGGGCGCTGCTGTTGGCTCACCCCGCGCACCTGGCCCGGGCATTGGAGCACGAGCATCCGCAGGTGCGGCGCGCCGCCGTGCATGCCGCGTCCTCCCTGAACCTGGCCGCGCCGGGCGCGCAGGAAGCCTTGCACAGCCTGGTGGCCCTGGCCCGGCAGGCACCGGACCACGTCGCCGGCACCACGCCGGAAGACCGGGACGAGCTGTTGCTGGAGGCCCTCACCGCCCTGGCCCAGCTGAACCTGGACATGTTGCGCCAGGCCGGCGCTCTGCCTGTGTTTCGCACCTACATGGACCATCCGGATTCCCTCATTTCCGGCGTGTGTCTGAGCATGCTCGGGGCGCTCCAGGATTGCGAAAGCCTGCCAGCCCTGACCGCCCTGCTGGATCGCTTTGCCCGCACCGGCGCGTGCTGTTCGGAACTCATGTGCGAAGCCCCCCTGTGGAACGCCATGGACGCCCTGACGGACCTGGCCACGGTCCAGTGCCCCGGCGCTCTGGAGGTGCTGGCCCGGCACATGCGACATCCCAATGCCACGGCCAGGCGTCAGGTGCACGATGCCCTGGCCGCCCAGGGGGAGCGCGCGTTGCCCCTGCTCTTGGAGGCCCTGCGGCAGGAGTCCGATCCAGACATGACCATCATGGCCGTCAACCTCCTGGGCCGCATCGGCCACAAGCGGGGGGTGGATGCCATCCTGGACTGCCTGGAGCACGGCCGGCTGGCCTCGCCCAACCAGCGGTTTTCCGCCTACGAGGCCCTGGGGCGCATCCCCTCCCTTAGCGGCAAGATGTACCTTCTGGGTGCCTGGGAAACCGAGGCCGACCCCGCCGGCTGCATCGCCTTGGCCCAGGCCCTGGAACAGCAGTACGTCCCGGCCATGGCCCAGCGCATTGTCGCCCCCGTGCTCAATGCCACACCTGAGCGCCGGGCGCGCCTGCTGTGCGCCCTGGCTTCCGTTTCCACCCCGGCCATGCTGGAAGCCCTCTACGCCGAGCCGGTGCTGCGCGAACAGCTGGTAGAACACGTGCTGGCCGAAGGCACCCCCGAAGCCCTGGCGCAGCATCGCGCCTGCCTGGAGGCCATGGGGGAGACTGTCGCCGCCGCCCGCCTGGCTGCACGGCAGGAAGCCCTGCCTGCCGCCGGCACCCGCTTGCGCCTGCTGGCCATTGATGATTCCGCAGCCATGCGCAGTTTTTACCTGGGCGCCGGAGCAGGGCTGGGCATGGAGGTGGCCGTGGCGGAACACGGCCAGGACGGTCTGGGATTATTGAATGCCGGCGAACAGATACATTGCGTGGTGGTGGATATGAACATGCCGGTTATGGACGGCATCACGTTCGTGCGGCATCTGCGGTCCAGGCCCGCCCACCGGCACCTGCCTGTCATCATGGCCACCACGGAATCCACGGTGGAACAGCGCGAACAGGCCGCCCAGGCTGGCGTGGATGAATTCTTAAGAAAGCCCTTTACAATGCATGCATTGCAGTCCACAATTGCAAGGCTGCTGCACACCTAAAGTCTAGAGAGCAGGGAGAGAGCACAATGCCAGCCGATACCAAGTTGCGCATCCTCGTTGTGGACGATTTCTCCACCATGCGCCGCATCATTAAAAACATCCTGCGGCAGTTGGGCTTCAACAACATCGAAGAAGCCGACGATGGATCCACCGCCTGGGAAATGCTGAACAAAGGTGGTATCGATTTCATCATTTCCGACTGGAACATGCCCACCATGACCGGCATTGAGCTCCTGCGCAAGGTCCGCGCCAGCGAGGAGTTCCAGGATCTGCCATTCCTCATGGTCACGGCCGAAGCGCAGCAGAAAAACGTCATTGAGGCGGTGCAAGCCAAGGTGTCCAACTACATCGTCAAGCCTTTCACCGCAGAAACGCTCAAGCAGAAGATCGACAAGATTTTCGAGTAACAGCCACTGCGGGCTTAGCAGACCCCGCCGCTGGTTTTTACGTCGCAGACAATAAGGACGACCATGTGCATGGTCGTCCTTTTTCGTCGTGTGTTCCTGATGTCCAGTGCTA
>JAIWOE010000020.1 GCA_020217165.1 Desulfovibrio sp.
ACGGTTCGGAAACCTTCAACACCTTCCTGAATCGGAACTTCCGCAAGGATGGCAGCGTCATCCGCTGCCGGTGGTACAACTCTGCCCAGCGCGACGCCGCCGGCAATATCGTCTCCCTGCTCTCCCTGGTGGATGACGTGAGCGAGCTGCACGAGGCCCTGGCCAATCTGGCCGCAGCCCGGGAGCAGGCCGAGGCCGCCAGCCGGGCCAAGTCTGAGTTCCTGGCCAACATGAGCCACGAAATCCGCACTCCCCTCAACGGCCTGCTGGGCATGCTGCAACTGCTGCGCACCGACCAGCTCCAGGCACAGCAGCGCGAATACGTGGACCTGGCCATTGCGTCGGGCAACCGGTTGACGCGCCTGCTCTCGGACATCCTGGACATTTCCCGCATCGAGGCTGGCAAGATGCCCATGGAAGCCGCACCGTTTGTGCTGGCCGAGGCCTTGCACCAGGTGATGGAGCTGTTCCAGCCCACGGCCCGGCAGGCCGGGGTGGCCTTTGCCTGCCACATCGATCCCCGCCTGCCCCCCACGGTCATTGGCGACTCCTGCCGCCTGCAGCAGGTGCTCACCAATCTGGTGGGCAATGCCCTCAAATACACCACGCAGGGGCATGTGACCCTGTACGCCCAGGCCCTGACAGATGCCCGCCCCGGCCTGCAACGGGTGCTCTTTACTGTGGAGGACACGGGCTGCGGCATTCCCGAAGACATGATCGGCCTGCTCTTCGAGCCCTTTTCCCAGGCGGCCCAAGGCTTCCAGCGCAGCCACCAGGGGGCCGGCCTGGGGTTATCCATCTGCAAACGCCTGGTCGCACTCATGGGCGGGGGCATTGCCGTGGAATCGGTGCCAGACCAGGGCACGAGCTTTTTCTTCAGCATTTCCTTCGCCCTGCCCCGGGCCCTTCCCGACGCCTCCGGAACGCCTGGAATGTCAGGCCAAGCTGCGCCCCCTGCCGGCCGCAGGATTCTGGTGGCCGATGACGATGCCATCAGCCGCCTGACCGCCAGCCGGATGCTCGAAAAAGATGGTGAGGAAGTGGTGGTGGTGAACAATGGGCGTCAGGCCCTGGAGGCCCTCCGCCGCGAACCGTTTGATCTGGTGCTCATGGATGTGCAGATGCCCATCCTCAATGGCGTGGACGCCTCCCTGGCCATCCGCCGCGGCGAGGCCGGCGAGGCCCGGCGCCACACGCCCATCATCGCCATGACTGCCTACGCCATGCCCGGGGACCGGGAAGTCTTTCTGGCTGCCGGCATGGATGCCTACCTGGCCAAGCCCATAGAACGCGAGGCCCTGACTGACGTCATCAACGACGTGCTGCGCCGCCGCGGTGTCCGGACCCCATAAGATTTTCAGGGAGGCGCCTGATGCGGTTCAGGCGCTTCCCCGGAAATCGCATTAAGGCAAGGCCCTTAGGCCACGGTCACGGTCTTGTCCAAATAGACGTTCTGCACGGCCTGGATGAGGGCCACGCCATCCCCCATGGGACGCATGAAGGCCTTGCGGCCCATGATGAGCCCCTGGCCACCGGCGCGCTTGTTGATGACGGCCGTGCGCACGGCCTCTTCCAGGTCCCGCTTGCCGGCCCCGCCGCCGGAATTGATGAGCCCGATGCGCCCCATGTACGTGTTGGCCACCTGGTAGCGGCACAGGTCGATGGGATGATCGGTGCACAGCTCCGAATACATGCGGGGGTCAGACTTGGCGAACTTCAGGGCCGTGAAGCCGCCGTTGTTCTCGGGCAGCTTCTGCTTGACGATGTCAGCCTTGATGGTGGCGGCCAGATGATTGGCCTGGCCGGTGAGGTCCGCGGCCACATGGTAATCCTTCTCGGGGGTGGAGAAGGCGTCGTTGCGGGTGTAGGCCCAGAGGATGGTGGCCATGCCGTAGGCGTGGGCCGCCTCGAAGGCGCGGGAAATCTCCTGAATCTGCCGGTTGGACGTGGCGTGCCCGAAGTAGATGGTCGCCCCCACGGCCACGCAGCCCATCTCGAAGGCCTGCTTGATGGAGGCAAACAGAATCTGATCGTGCTTGTTGGGATACGTCATCAACTCATTATGGTTGATCTTGAGGATAAAGGGGATCTTGTGGGCCCATTTGCGGGCGCACAGGGCCAGCACCCCCAGGGTGGAGGCCACGCCGGAGCAGCCGGACTCCGCGGCGAGCTTCACGATGTTTTCGGGGTCAAAATACAGCGGATTGGCGGCAAAGGAGGCGCCGGCGGTGTGCTCGATGGCCTGGTCCACCGGCAGGATGGACAAATAGCCGCTGCCGCCCAGACGGCCTGCGCCGTAGAGGGCCTGCAGGTTCTTGAGCACGGGGATGGGTCGGTCGGAATCGAGAAAGGCGCGGTCCACAAAGTCTGGTCCTGGCAGGTGCAGAGCCGTTTTGGGGATGGTGGTGCACACGTGGGTGAGGAGCGAGTCGGCCTCGTCCCCCAGCAGGGCAGGGATATTCGTCATGGGCGGTGGCCTCCGAAGGATGTGGCAGGGTGATTCATACGTTTGAACGACCATACTACATTTTTTTTGCGGGCTCGACAAAAAAAGGATGCCATTCTGGTGTCGCCACCAGAAAAGGGAGGGAGACAGGGTCTCGATTTGATAGTCATATTGATTATATGATATTGGCGTCTATCTTTTTACGGTCGGGGAGCCCGCCTATTTCCGACGCAAAGCCTTCATAATCATATCCTATTCTTGCGGGCTATGTGAGAAATTTCCCTTGACTGGCCAAGCGGGTATTCCATAAAACGGGTCATAAAATGCGGCAAATCTCAGATTGATTTGGTATGAATTGTTGGGAGGAAGGGGCGCCTTCCCTCAAGTGGCCGAGGCGGTGTTGGCGCATATGCAGCGGCAGTGGCGACGTGCAACTCAGGAAGGAATGTGAGGCCATGACGCAACGAAAACGAGCGGCTAGGTGGGTGGGAATCCCGTGTGCGATTCTCTTTTTGACGGTCCCTTTTATTTCGGCGACGGCGAGCACGCCAGGCCCGGTCGGCACGACCGAGCCCAAGGTGGACGCCATCGTCATTGATGCGGCTGCCGTCTTTGGCACGCTGGAGCAGCCAGGCGTGGTGTTTTACCATGAAAAACACACCACCGCCCTGGAGAAGATGGCCAAGGACTGCACGTCCTGCCATATGGAAGTGGAAGGCAAGTTGTCCTTCAAGTTTGCCCGGACGGCGGATCCCAAGTCCAAGACCGCCATGGCCGAAATGTACCACACCAGCTGCGTGGCATGCCACGAGAAGGTGGTACGCAGTTATCCCAAGGTGCCCCAGGCTGCGGAGTGCAAGCGCTGCCACGTGGGCCCCGCCGTGGAAGGCGCCACGGTGACGCCCAAGCCGTCCCTGGACTTGAATCTCCATGGCCGCCATGTGGTTGCGGAAGCCAAGCGGCTGCAGGTCAAGGAAGAGGAAAGCTGCAAGGCCTGTCATCACACCTACGATGAGGCCCAGAAAAAGCTCGTGTACGCCAAGGGCGAGGAAGGCAACTGCGTGTACTGTCACAAGCAGGAGCCCATGACCCAGGCTGGCCGCACGGTGCCCACCACCCGGGCCGCCTCTCATGAATCCTGCGTGAACTGCCACCTGAGCACCCGCAAGGTCCAGCCCGAAAGCGGCCCCGTGCTGTGCGGCGGCTGTCATACCGCAGAGGCCCAGGCCGGCTGGAAAAAGACGCCGGAAACGCCCCGCCTGCTGCGCGGTCAGGCCGATGCCATCCTTCTGGTGGCCGGCACCCCCGCGGCCAATGGCACGGTGGACGTGAACTGGGCGTCTGCCGGTCCCGGCCCCGTGGCCTTTGACCACAAGGCCCACGAAGGCTTTGTGGGCAACTGCGTCACCTGCCATCATCCCACCAAAACCGGCGGTTCCCTGGCGGCCTGCGGTGCGGCCTGCCATACCACCACCGGCAGTGCAGACGGCAACTTCATCACCACGGCCCAGGCTGCGCATCAGCTGGGCGTGACCACCTCCTGCGTGGGCTGCCACACCACCCAGGCCAATGCCCGCAAGGAATGCGCCGGCTGCCATGCGCCCATGAAGCAGACGGTCCTTTCGCAGAACAGCTGCGTGCAGTGCCATGAAGCCGGCTTCCCCACCTCCGGCACCCAGACCCTGAGCAAGGCAGAACGCGAGGCCACGGCCGCCAAGATCCTGGCTGCCAAGGACCGCAATCCCAAGACCGTGCCCCTGGAAAACGTGCCCGAGAAGCTGACCCTCAATTATATGAATGAAGAGGGCGACGAATGGCAGGCTGCGGAATTCCCGCACCGCAAAATCTACCTGAAACTGGTGGAAGAAGCGGCCAAGAGCCCCATGGCCAACCGCTTCCACGGCGATGCGCTGACCATGTGCTCCGGCTGCCACCACAACGCCAAGCCCTCGCTGAATCCGCCCAAGTGCGCCTCCTGCCATTCCAAGCCGTTCCAGGAGCGCACGGCGAATCAGCCCGGGCTCAAGGGCGCGTTCCACAATCAGTGCATCGGCTGCCATCAGGAGATGCAGGTCAATCCCAAGGCCACGGACTGCCAGGGCTGCCACAAGCCCAAGAACTCCTAAGCGGCGCATCCCAAAAGAGAGGAGCTCATGAAACGACGTTCGTTCCTCGGCCTCGTGGGCGCGGCAGGGCTTGGAGCAAGCCTTGCCCCCGCTGCCGCGCAGGCCGCCGGCAATACGCATTTTACTGGCTACAAGGACAGCTTTGGCGTGGTCTTCGACGCCACCCGCTGCATTGGGTGTCGCAAATGCGAAGCGGCGTGTCAGAAGGTCAACGATCTGCCCACCCCCAAGAAACCCTTTGACGACCTCTCCGTGTTGCAGGATCATCGCCGCACCGACGCGAAGACCTACACGGTGATAAATCAGTTCGCCAACCCGGCGGCGCCGGAAGGCAAAACCTTCCACAAGTTCCAGTGCAACCACTGCAACGAGCCGGCCTGCGCCTCCAGCTGCTTCGTCAAGGCCTTCACCAAGAACCCCGACGGTTCCGTGACCTACGACGCCAGCCTCTGCGTGGGTTGCCGCTATTGCATGGTGGCTTGCCCCTTCTACGTGCCCACCTACGAATACGACTCCGCTCTGGTGCCCAAGGTCCAGAAATGCACCTTCTGCCACCCGCGCCTGGAGCAGGGCCTGCTCCCGGGCTGTGTGGAAGCCTGCCCCAAGGAAGCCATGCTCTTTGGTAAACGCGAAGAAGTGTTGCGCCTGGCCTGGGAACGTATCCGCAGCAACCCTGGCAAGTACGTGGAGCACGTCTACGGCGAGCACGAAATGGGCGGCACGGCCTGGATGGTCATCTCTCCCATCCCCTTTGCGCAGATCGGCCTCAACGAAGGCCTGGGCGTGACCCCGGCCCCTGCCCTCACCGCCGGGGCCCTGGGCGCGGTGCCCATCGTGGTGGGCTTGTGGCCCGTGCTTCTGGGCGGCCTGTACGGCATCAATACCATGCGTGAGCGCGCGGTGAAGAAGGAAAAGGCCGAAGCCGTGGCCGCCGCAAAGCAGGAAACCCAGGAAGCCGCCAACGCCAAGCTGCAGGATGAGCTGAAGAAGGCCGAGGCCGCCGCGCAGAAGAAGATGGACGCCGAGATCAAGAAAGCCGTGGACGAAGCCGTCAAGGCCAAGGTGGCCGAGATGGAAGCCGCCAAAGGGCCGTCCGAAGGCGACCAGAAGGAGGCCGACTAATGTCCGACCACAAGCCTGACGTGTCCACGTTTACCGTGGACCCGAAATACCTGACCAAAGACGGCATCACCGGTTTGGCCCGGGAGCTGACCACCAAGGAGAAAATCCTTGAGGCAGCCCGGCTGCATCCGGTCATGGCCACCCTGCTCATCATGGGCGGCCTGGCCACCATCCTGCGGTTCACCTTTGGCCTGGGCACGGTGACCAACCTGGATGACAACAATCCCTGGGGCATCTGGATCTCCATTGACCTGCTCTGCGGTGTGGCCCTGGCGGCCGGCGGCTTTGTCACCTCCGCCGCGTGCTACATCTTCGGGTTCAAGAAGTTCCACTCCGCCGTACGCCCGGCCATCCTCACGGCCTTCATCGGCTACGCCCTGGTTGTCTTTGCCCTGAACTACGACGTGGGCCGGCCCTACCGCCTGCCCTACCCCCTGTTCTGGTCCCAGGGCACCAGCTCCCTGCTGTTCGAAGTGGGTCTGTGCGTGTTCCTGTACCTGACGGTGCTGTTCATCGAGTTCTTCCCCGCCGCCCTGGAGTGGCTGGGCCTGAAGAAAATCCGCAACGTGGTGCACAGCCTGACCATCGTGCTGACCATCTTTGGCGTGGTGCTCTCCACCCTGCACCAGAGCTCCCTGGGCGCGTTGTTCCTCATCGCCCCATCCAAGGTGCATCCCCTGTGGTACTCCAGCTACCTGCCGGTGTACTTCTTTGTCTCGGCCATTTGTGCCGGCCTTTCGGTGGTCATTTTCGAGGGCATGCTTTCCCACAAGTACATGCATGCCAAGATGGACAAAATGACCATTGAGGAACACGACGGCGTGATGTTCGGCTTTGCCAAGGCCGCGGCCTTCGTGCTCATGGGCTACTTCTTCATCAAGTGGGTGGGCGTGGCCGCCGACAACAACTGGCACTACCTGGGCACTGGTTACGGCGCCTGGTTCCTGGTGGAAGTCATTGGCTTCGTGTTCCTGCCAGCGGTGTGTTATGCCATCGGCTACCGGGAACAGAATCCCACCTTCGTCAAGGTGGCCGCCGTATGGACCATCCTGGGCATCGTGGTCAACCGTCTGAACGTCTCGCAGATCGCCTTCAACTGGCAGCTGCCCTCCGATTTGCGCTACTTCCCGCACTTCTGGGAAATCGTGGTCACGGCGTTCATCATCGGGCTCCACGTGCTGTTGTTCCGGCTCATTGCCAACCGGATGCCCATTTTGTACACGCACCCGGACTATGCAGATCATGACGAAGACGTCGCCGAACCCGCCCATGGCGGCGGCCATTAAAGAGGAACCAACATGGATACCGGCACGTTCCACACGTTGCACGACTTCATGGTGCACAGTAAAGGCATCGTTTACATCATCATGGGCGTGATCCTTGCCGGCTCGCTCATCTTCTGGCGCTTCCTGACGGCCCGTGAGAAGCCCATCCGCAAATACTAAGGAGCCGCTGCCATGTATGATTTCCTGACCGGCCCCATGCTCTATTTGTCGCTGGCCATCTTCATCGGCGGCTGCATCTGGCGCGTGGTGTGGTACATCCGCGGGCTGGACCAGAAGCTGGACCGCGTGGCGTACAAGGCGCACCTGGAGCACGGCCTCAAGCATGCCGCGCGCTCGGTGCTTGCGTTCATCATCCCCTTTGCCTCCCACACCTGGCGGGCCAAGCCGGCCATGACCATCGCCACCTTCCTTTTCCACTTCGCCATTGTGGGTATCCCGTTGTTTGCGCCGGCCCATACGACGTTGATGGATCAATGGCTGTGGATCGCCCCCTTGTCCCTGCCCCAGAGCGTGGTGGATTTCCTGATCCTCATGTTCTTCATTTCCGCGGGGTTCCTCATCCTGCGGCGCATCGCGCTTCCTGAAGTGCGCATCCTGACCAACTGGCAGGACGTGATGGTGCTGGCCATTACCATCGCGCCCTTCATCACCGGCGTGCTTGCCAGCACCCATACCGGTGACTACCAGTTCTGGTTGAACATGCACATCTTCTGCGGCGAAGTCATGCTCATTGCCATCCCGTTCACCAAGCTGTCTCACTTTGTGCTGTTCTTCATGTCCCGCGGCCAGCTGGGCATGGATTTCGGCATCAAGCGTGGCGGTTTGAAGGGCACGAAATTCGCCTGGTAAGCTCGAACTTCGAGGAGGAATCGCATCATGCCTCAAGGTACGCTGTGTAGGGCCTTGCCGGTGCAAAATGAAGAGGAGCTCAAAGAGCTCCTCGCGGACACCGGCGGCAAAAAATATTACGCTGAAATGCAAGAACTGGATGTGGATGCGGACAAACTGGCCGCCACCCTCCAGAAAACCCTCAAATCGCGCCTGCGCACTTGGCTCAACATCTGCGCCAAGTGCGGCATGTGTGCGGAAAGCTGCTTTTTGTATCGCATCCACAACCGCGATCCCAAGCAGGTGCCCGCGTACAAAATCCAGTCCACCCTGGGCGAAATCGTGCGCCGCAATGGCAAGGTGGACAACAAGTTCATGCAGCATTGCATGTACACCGCCTGGGCCAAGTGCACTTGCTGCAACCGCTGCGGCACCTACTGCCCCCATGGCATCGACATGGGCGTGATGTTCAGCTATCTGCGTGGCCTGCTCTTCTCCCAGGGCTTTGTGCCGTGGGAACTGAAGATCGGTTCGGGCATGCACCGCGTGTACCGTGCCCAGATGAACGTCACTGAGGAAGACTGGGTGGAAACCTGCGAGTGGATGGCCGAAGAACAGCAGGAAGAATATCCGCTCCTGGAAATCCCGGTGGATAAAGTGGGCGCGGACATCATGTATACCTGCAATGCCCGCGAGCCCAAGCACTACCCGGAAGACATCGCCGAAATGGCCATCCTCTTCCACATCGCCGGCGAAGACTGGACCGTGCCCTCCAAGGGCTGGGAACAGACCTCCCTTTCCATGTTCGCCGGGGACTGGGAAGCCTGCACCATGCAGGTCAAGGAAGTCTATGACGCCATGGAGCGCCTCAAGCCCAAACGCATGGTGGGGACCGAATGCGGCCACGCCCACCGCGCCACGGTCATCGAAGGCCCCTACTGGGCCGGTCGTGAAGACGGCCTGCCCCCCGTGCCCTGCCAGCACTATGTGGAATGGCTGGCCGAGGCCCTGCGCCTGGGCAAAATCAAGATCGACCCGGCCAAGCGCATCAAGGAGCCCTACACCATCCAGGACTCCTGCAACTACGTGCGCAACCATGGCATCAAAAAGGCCGTGCGCGAGGTCATGAGCTACCTGGCCGACCCCAGCTACTACCGGCCCATGGAACCCGAACTGGAGCATAACTACTGCTGCGGCGGTGGTGGCGGCTTCAACGGCATCGGCTTGTACCGCAACGAGCGCAACTTCGCCCTCATGACCAAACGCGATCAGATCCTGGCCACCGGGGCCAAGCTGGTCATCGCCCCCTGTCACAACTGCTGGGACGCCATCCGCGACCTGGAAGAACACTTCGCCATTGGCATCCGCTGGTCCTTCCTCAAGCCCCTTGTGGTGCACTCGGCCATCATCCCCGAGCACCTCAAGCCGCAAGAGGAAGAGGAGATGGAAGAAGAGGCATAGCCGCCTCGCAGTATCGCGACGTCGGGGGCGGGCCCCACCGCCCCCGACGTCGCGCAGCGGGTCCGGACAGGACCCATACCCCAGGCCTGCCCCATGGAAGACGCAACCATGCGACGTGCCTGGAACGGACCACCGGGGTGTGGACCTCACGTCCCCCCCTTCTCGCCATGCGACCAGCTGTCCGCTGCTGCACCCGGGAATGTGCCCTGCACGTTCCCGGGTTTTTTGTTCCCCTTCACCCAATACGCTTTTTTGCTGACATGAACATGTGACTTGAGGTAGAATGGTAACATCCAAGAACCTTTGGCGGGCGGGACCTTGCCACATAGGCGCAAAGGCCCCTGGCCTCCAACGGGGATCCCAACAACCCGCCCCTTATCGCGCGCACAAGGAGCATCGCATGACCAACCTGTTCAAAAAAATCCTCTTTGCCACCTCAGCCTCGCCTGCTTGCGACGACGCAGCCCGGGTGGCCTTCGCCATGGCCAAGGGCACTCGCGCGGACCTGCTGATCTTCAATGACTTCGCCACACCCACCCGGGCCTACAGCCAGTTCTTCGCTGACCTCAAAACCGGCGAGGATGTGGTGTTGACCGACGAATACAAAGACAAGGTGGACACGGCCGTGCGCGAGTATTACGCCAGCGACCTGGAAGGCTGCGCCACCTGCCGCATCGAAACCACCGTGGGCTTCCCGCACCGGGAAATTCTGCGCATTGCCCGTGATGAACAGGTGGATCTCATCGTCATGGGCGGCTCCACCCAGGAGGAACTGGAAGCCGCCAAGGTCAAAAAAGACTTCCCCGGCTCCACCATCCTGCGTGTGGCCAAGGCTGCCAAGGCCCCGGTGCTGGTGGTCAACCATCCCACCCCCAACGCCCTGGAAGGCATCGTCACCATCCTGTTCGCCACGGACCTCTCCCCCTACTGCGACCGCGCCTTCGCCTTTGCCCGGGACATGGCCAAGGCCGCTGGCGCCTCCATCCACATCCTCCACGCAGGACAGGCCGATGCGACGGTGGAAGACGCCCTGAAGAAAAAATACCTGGACAAGGCCGAGGGCGTGCCCACGACCGCAAGCATTGCCGAAGGTAACGCCGCCACGGCCATCGTGGCCAAAGCCAACGCCCTGAATGCCGGGCTGGTGGTCATGGCCCACCACGCCAGCCATTTCGACACCGAAGAAGAATGGCACGACGCCGTACTGCACCAGGTGATGGTGGAAGCGCCCTGTCCCGTCGCCAGCGCCAGTAAATACGGCGCCTGATCCATCCGGACCGCATGCAACACCGCAGCATCATTCCGGGCATGCGCGTCATGCCCGGTTTTTTTTGTGCAACGCATGTACTTCTTGGAAAGCAAGTGATTCAAATATAGCGCTTTGGCGTTGCAGTACGACCATTCAGTCTCACGTTGCACAAGTCTAGATTTTTTGTAGATTCATGTCGCACTGCGACTGTCTTGCCGGCACCACATGGTACCTTTTAAAATTGGCATCATTACGCTGGCAGGTACCGAGCATCATCCGGCAAGAATTCCTCATCACCTTTCACTGAACACGGAATGATGTAATTGCAGCCACGATAAAGTGCAAATGCAGTTGACATGGAACCACACATCAGATATTTTTTGCTCACGCATAGAGCAAGGCTCTACATTCTTTGCCTCTCATGGCTGGAGACTGCCTGTGCACCCCCCGTGACGGCCTGGTGGGCCATTGTGCACGTTGGGGGGATTCCGTACGGCCAACCGTGGCCACGAACACGCGCCGCACCCAGTCCGGCGCCCGCAGGAGGTTGGAGCATGGCCCGCAACACGGTGCGCACACTGATGCTTCTGGTGCTTGGCTGCATGGGCTGGCTGCTGGTGGACGCCCTGTCGGCCTCCTCGCAGCAGCTGGACTTTGGCCGGCAAGCCCGGCGCGAAGCCATCCAGGAAGCCCAACGCGAGAATCTTCAAGAGCTGTTGGACAAGATGGGCGAAGTCCTGAACGAGCAGCAGCAGGCCGAATTCGACCGCCAAAACGAGCTGCTGGACGCCGAGGTCAAGCGCCGCAACAAATACCTGGACGATTACTACGTCTTCCCCTCCGGCCTGACCCCCGAGCAGGAAGCCGCCCGCAACCAGGCCGCCCGCAACACGGCCCAGGAGCTGGTCAATTCCTATTGCTCCATCAACAGCACGGCGGCGGATCTGCTGGAATGCCAACGGACGGCCACGCTGTTCGACCTCCCCAAGAATTACATGGCCACCTTCTACGCACTGTTTCCGGAGTTCGACCCCGCCAGCGGTTCGTACCTGCGCGACCTGAAAAAGCTGCTCGGGATCAGCTAGGGGCGGCCTTGCGTCGGCATCCATGCATCAGCCCAGCGCTGACTGAATTTTCTTTAGGAGATACGCCATGACTTCCCCAATTCTCGCCGCCCTGACCCTGGCCCTCACCCTGGCCGCGTCCGGACCCGCAGCCGCCCAGGGCACAGTCCAGGCCACAACCCAGGCACAGCAGGCGCAATGGAACGAGTGGATCGCTGCGCGCATCAAGCAATCCTGGATAGACATGTACGCCGCAGAAAAGAATCTGGACCCCGCCAGGGTCACATGGGAAGACCTCCCTGTGGAGCTGCGCGCCAGATTCGCCCAGGCCTTCGGCGCTTCCGCCGCCAAGTAGCTACTCGCCAGGATGACGCCGGTGGTTGTGCGTGGTCGCAGTCCCGGCGTCATCCTGGCGCGTCTTTCTAAGATGGGGGATGCCCGCCACGACAGCCTGCGGCACCATCTGATTCGGCCAGCCAACCTGCCCTTAGAGTCACCATGATGCATCCCCCTTCTGTCCGCACCCCCTCCCTGCGTCTGGTTCTCTTCCAGGTGCAGCGTGCCCTGGCCCTGGGCTGTCTCGTGCTGATCATGACGCATCCCTCCCCCTCGCCAGTCCACGCCAGCCCCCTGCAGGACGCCATTGCCGGCTACAAGGCCCTGGAGCAGGGCGAGTACGACAAGGGCATCGAGCTCATCACCAAGGCCCTGCAATCCGGCCGTCTGACCCCGGAGAACCTACCCATCGCCTATTACAACCGCGGCAACGCCTGGTACCACAAAAAGGACTTCGCCAACGCCCTGGCAGACATCAACGAGGCCCTGGCCAAACAGCCAACCTTTGCCGAGGCCCTCATCAAGCGCGGGCAAATCCTCAAGGACAAAGGGGACCTGGACGCCGCCATGGCAGACCTGGACCAAGCCGTGGCCCTGGCGCCCGACAATCCCAAGGCCTACTTTGTCCGCGGCCTGTTGCACTCCCTCAACGGCGACGCGGCTAAGGCCATGGAAGACTTTGCCGACGCCAGCCGGCTGGATCCCCGGTTCGTCATCACCCCCTTGCTGGAGGCGGTGCTGGCCGTGGGGGATGAAATTGGCATCAAATTCATGACCAAGGCCATCGAGTCGGACAAGCTCGGCCCCAACAACCTGGCGTTGGCCTACTATTACCGTGGCCGCGCCTGGTACAGCCTGGGGGGGTATGAACAGGCCATCAACGATTTCACCAACGCCGTGGTCCAGAATCCCACCCTGCATCAGGCCTACGCCGCACGGGGCGACATCTGGAAGGAAAAAGATCAATTCCTCCAGGCCGCCACGGATTACACCCAGGCCATTGCCCTGATGCCCGGCAACGCCACCCTGCATTTCAACCGCGGCTATGCCCTGTCCCTGGCTGGTAACCATACCCAGGCCCTGCGGGACTTCGCCCTCGCCCGGGAACTGGATGCCACCCTGGAGATCCCGGACGTGAACGCCCTGCAGCAGCATCAGGCCCTGGCGCCAGGTCGCCTGAACGCCACGGGCGCCCCGTCAGCTGCCCTGCCCCAGGATTAGCCCTCAGGCATACACCTCCGCCAGCATGGCCGCGATGCGCGCCGGGTGCCAGTGACGTTCCATGAATTGCCGCGCCTGCCGCCCGCGGGTGTCGAGGGCGTCTGGCTCCCGCAGCAACTGCCGCAGCACAGCCTCCAGGGCCGCTTCCGTGGTTGCCTGCAGCCAGGGGAGCTCCTGGCAGCCCAACCCCTCCCGAATCACATTCCTGGTATGGTCCGTCAGCCCGGCGATGACCGGCCGGCCTAGGGCCATACTCTCCAGGGAACTCATGCCGTAATACCCCTGCATGTGGTCAAAGGTGACGTGAGAGCGCGCCTTGCGGGCCAGGCACTGCACGTGGGGCACATCATCGATGAGATCAAGGACCAGACGAGGATCGTCCCGGCGGATGCGCTCCACCACGCGCTGCAATTCCGCAGTGTTTTTGAGTTCCCTTCGGGTTGGCGCATGGGAGACCACCAGGGACGGCCCCGGGGGCATGGCCTGCGCATTCCCCAGGGGCACCAGGTTGGGTTGCCAGCGGGCCTCGGGCAGCATGTGGAGCAGGTCCGGCGTGGCCACCAGAAGCCGGCGGCGCCCCAGGGCCTGGTATTTTCTCCGAAACATTTCAGGATTGCTGCGGAAGGCATGATGTCCATGATGGTGATGCACCACCATTTTGCCAGCCAGATACTCCCGGGGGAGAAACGGGCCAAAGGCATAGTGCTCATCGATGACCATGTGAAAGTGAAACACATCTGCCCGACGCAGCAGGGATTCCACCTCATCCAGCCCGGCGGCGGTCAGGTCCGGCACGTGCAAATCTTTCTCCCAGTCATGGGCATAGCGCGTCTGGGCGGTGATCAGGCGGCATTGATGATTCGTGTACGTATTCAACGCCTTGGCAAAGCGGATGGCCGTACCGGCAGGATCATTCTCGGCGAGCATCAAGATCAGCATAAGGGGTCCTCATTGACAGACTGGTCGAACCATGAAAATAGATCGGGGTTTCCCTGACTGCAACATAAACCAAGGAGTCGCCATGCCCAAGGAAGATGCCATTGAAGTTGACGGCGTGGTGCAGGAAGCCCTGCCCAACGCCATGTTCCGTGTGGAGCTGGAAAACGGCCACGAAGTGCTGGCCCATATTTCCGGCAAAATGCGTAAATATTACATTCGCATTCTGCCGGGCGACCGGGTGAAGGTGGAGCTCTCCCCCTACGATCTTACCCGTGGCCGCATCACTTATCGCATGAAATAATCCCAGCGCCCCACCTCCTTTTTTGTGCCGCCGGCGCGCCATGGGCATGCCCGCATGTGCTCAAGCGTGCATGGGCGCGTGTGCGGCGTGCTGCCAGCCTGGCCCGGATCTGGCCCGGATCTGGTAGATCTGGCCCGCCCCCTCCGGCTGGACCCGCCGGCCGCCCGGTGATAGGCTGCAATAGCGCGCCACGTTGGCCGCACCAGCCGCAACGGGAGTCTCATGCACGCGCACGCCCAGTCCATTGTCGAACAGATCAGCACCGTCATTTTCGGCAAGGAACGCCAGATCCGCCTGGCCCTGGCCTGCCTCCTGGCCCAGGGGCACCTGCTCATCGAGGACATGCCCGGCATCGGCAAGACCACCCTGGCGCATTGTCTGGCCCGAACCCTGGGACTGGCCTTCCAGCGAGTGCAGTTCACCTCGGACCTGCTGCCCGGGGACGTCATCGGGGTGTCCATTTATAATCAGGCCGACCGGGCCTTCCACTTCCATCGCGGCCCCCTGTTCACCCAGGTCCTGCTGGCGGACGAAATCAACCGCGCCACGCCCAAAACCCAGTCCGCCCTGCTGGAGGCCATGGAAGAACGCCAGGCCAGCGTGGAAGGGCTGACGCACCCGCTGCCGGCGCCGTTTTTCGTCATCGCCACCCAAAACCCCGTGGAGCAGGCCGGGGTCTACCCCCTGCCGGATTCCCAGCTGGATCGCTTCCTCATGCGCATGCACCTGGGCTACCCCGAGCGACACTTCGAAAAGGACCTCCTGCTGCTGGGGGAGACGCGCTCGCGCATCGCCAGCCTGGAACCCGTGCTGGACGGCGACGCCATCCCCGCCCTGCAGCAGGAAGTGGCCGCCGTGCACACGGCCGAGGCCCTGGTGGACTACGTGCTGGACATCCTGGAGCTCACCAGACGCCACCCGGAAGTGGCCATGGGCCTGTCCCCCCGCGCCGGCCAGGGCCTGCTGCGGGCCGCCCAGGCCTGGGCCTGGCTGGAAGGCCGGGGGCATGTGCTGCCGGAGGATGTGCAGGCCATGCTGCCCTGGGTGGTGGGGCACCGACTCAAGGCCCGGACCACCCTGCGGGAGTTCCCCCCCGCGGCCCTGGACGAGCTGCTGGCCCATGTTGCGGTGGCCTGATGCCCGCCGACCCCTTGCGCGCCTTTCGCGTCTGGCCGCAGGCGCCACCCCGGGCCGGCCGCGTGGCCCTGGGCCCCACTCGCTATGGCTGGTGGTTTGTCACGGCCATGCTGGTGATGCTCCTGAGCAGCCTCAACTACAACCTGAACCTCGGCTTCGGCCTGAGTTTTCTGCTGTGCGGCATGTGCCTGGCCAGCTGCCTGCAGACCCGCCGGGCCCTGTGCGGCGTCCGCCTGCAGGCCATGCCTGCCCCGGCCGTCTTTGCCGGGGAGCAGGCCACCTTTGCCATCCGGGCCGTGGCCCCCACCGATCGCCTGGCCCTGGCCTTGTGCCTTGTCCCACAGTTCGGAGAGGATGACGATCATCCTGCCCGGGATGTGCAGGCCCATGTGCCCCAGGTGTTCACCCTGACCATGCCCGCCACCCACCGCGGCCGCCTGCGTCCCGGCCCAGTGGTGCTGCAGACCGTCTGGCCCCTGGGCCTCTTTCGGGCCTGGACCGTCGTGGACCTGGACCTTGAATGCCTGGTCTGGCCCAAGCCAGCGACGGAAGTTCCGGAGTTTCAGACCGATGGCCGCGGCCATGGCCAGGACCGCAGCGGCGGTCCCGGAGTGGACGATTTCCGGGAACTGCGACCCTATATGCCTGGCGATCCGCCCCAGCGGGTCTCCTGGAAGGCCTCCACCCGGGGGCAGGGGTTGTTTGTCAAGGAATTCGAAGGAATGACCAGCGGAGCACAACTGCTGGATTTTTCGCGGCTGCAGGGCGGGCTGGAATCACGCCTGAGCGCCCTGTGCGCCATGATCCTCAAGGCTCATGGCCAGGGGCGGGCCTATGTGCTGGAACTGCCCGGCCGTCGCCTGGAACCCGGGGATGATCCGCACCTGCACAAGCGGCAATGCCTGAACGCCCTGGCCCTGTACCGGGGGACCGCCCATGGTCCCGGTGCGGAGGAATCGCCCGCCCCGCCTGCGCACGCCATCGCCGGGGAGGGTCCCGCATGACCGCGCACCCCTCGCAGCTTTCGCAATCTTCCCGGTCGGCCAGTCCCTTGGCAGGGCCGCGCATCGAGGCGCTGGTGGCCTTCCTGGCCCTGGCCCTGGCTCCTCACGTCACGCGGCTGCCCCTGTGGGTCACGGGGCTGGCGCTCCTTTCCTGGACCTATGTCCTGCTCGCGCCGCGCTTGCGCTGGCGGCTGCCCCCGCGCCGGCTGCTCCAGGGCATCACCCTGCTGGCAGTGGCGGCGGCCATGGCCGCCCCGGCCGTCACCACCGGCCAAAGCCGCTCCCTGGCAGGGGGCGTGGCCGTGCTGGCAGTGGTCATGGGCCTCAAGCCGCTGGAAAG
>JAIWOE010000280.1 GCA_020217165.1 Desulfovibrio sp.
TCCTTGGGCACCTCGGGGTAGAACGTCTCCTTGGTTTTCACGTCCGAGAGGTCCCTGGCCCAGCGCTGGAAGTGGTCCACCGCTCGCTGGGGACGGTAGCCGTCGAACACCTGGAGCCCCAGGCCGAAGGTTTCCAGCTGTGCCTGGACCCTGGCCAGGGCCTCGGCCGCCGGGCGGGTAAGGATGACGGTGGGTGCCAGATAGCCGTCCACCCGCGCTCCCACGAAGTTGTTGTCCTCAAAATAGCGCACATCCTGCAGGATGGCTGGCGCCACGTCCTGCAAATAGACAAAGCCCTCGGGCAGGGTTGCGGCCAGGGCCACGCCGGCCAGCAGCCAGTGCAAGACCACGGCGCAGCCCAGCAGACGTATGGATTTCATGGAGCCTCCTTGGCATGGGGTTCAAGGCGTTGTTCCACATTTTTCACCATGTTGGAAGAGCTCTTTGCGCCGGCGGCACGAGGGTGCGAGCACGCGTGATTTTTTGAGCCCCAGTCGGCCAATGGGTTGACATGATCCATGCTTCTCTGGCTATATGCCAATTCTTGCATATGCACTTTCTAGCATATGCCTTTCCGGCAGCTGTCCTGGCCAATCAGCGCTGTACAACGACGCTGAATACGCCAAACAATACGACCATTAAGGAGACCCGTCATGCATCTGTTCCGCATTGGTTTGCTCACCGTGTGCCTGCTCGCCCTGGGCGTGGCCGGCGCCGCCGCCGAGGACAAGACCCTGCTCATGGCCACCACCACCTCCACGGCCGACACCGGCCTGCTGGATGCCCTAGTGCCCCTGTACAAGGAAAAGACCGGGGTGGAGATCAAGTTCACCGCCGTGGGCACGGGCCAGGCCCTGAAGCTGGGCGAGAACTGCGACGCGGATGTGGTCATGGTCCACGCCCCGGCCGCGGAAAAGGAATTCCAGGAAAAGGGCTTCGGGGTGGACCGCACCGAGGTGTTCTACAACGACTTCGTGGTCATTGGCCCTGCGGCCGACCCCGCCGGCATCAAGGGAAAGACCGTGGCCGAAGCCCTAAAGACCATCATGGACAAGCAAGCCGTGTTCATTAGCCGCGGGGACGACTCCGGCACCCACAAGGCCGAGCAGAAACTGTGGAAAACCGCCGGGGTGGACATCCCCGAGAAGGCCTCATGGTACGTGAGCGCCGGCCAGGGCATGGGCAAGACCATCCAGATGGCCGATGAGCGCGGCGGCTACACCCTGGCGGACCGCGGCAGCTACATCAAGTATGAAGACAGCAAGAAGGGTGCGCCCGGGCTGGTGGTCATCGTGGAGGGCGACAAGGCCCTCTTCAACCAGTACAGCGTCATGCCGGTGAACCCCACGCACTGCCCCAAGGCCAAACACGAGCTGGCCGAGGCGTTCCGCACGTGGATGGTGACCAAGGAGGCCCAGGACTTCGTGGGCAGCTTTGCCCTGCTGGGCAAGCCCCTGTTCACGCCCAACGCCACACCGTAGGGTCTGGCCTCACACCCCGGGACAATCTGTTGCGAGGGGGAGCATCCATGATTCAGTGGAGGCTCCCCCTCGCGTGTTACTGTTGGGCGCCCCGGGCTCGGGATTCATGACAGCCGAGACAGCAGCGCCCGGGCCTGTTCGATCTCCTCAAAGCGCCAGGCCCCGGGCAACGGCGGCGTGATCTTGTACTCGTCGTCCCGAGCCAGGTGCCAGCGACGGGCGAGGATCAATCCCTCGGCCACCGGACCCGGCACCAGCCAGCCCCTGGCCGGTCCGTCCAGCAGCACCACGACCCAACAGCCCGTGGCGGAAAATCGCGCCACCACCCGCCGCCGGAGTCCCCAGAAGGGCCGGCGACGCTGCATGGCGCTGGTGCGCAGGGCGACCCAGCAGCGTCCGTCCCACACCCCATGCCGGGATGGCGTGAGCCGTTCCAGGCAGCCAGCATGAAGAAACAGGCTGCGCGGCTCCACCCCCAGCTGCAACAACACCGGATGCGGAAGATGCCGGGCAGGCGCGCCCGACGCGGAACACGCGCCGGCACTGGGCCAGCGCGCCTCTACAGGCGCCGCGCGTGGCGATGGCTGCATCATGGGCCTGCCCCTCCACCATGCAGGTCCCGCAGGGCCGACGATGCGCGACCCTGCGGGACCTGCAGGACTTGCGGGATGTGCCCCCGAATGGCCGCAGGGGCTACCGGAGACTACTGGGCCGGCGTGGCCCCGAACAAATTGTTGCCGGCCTTGAGCTCGGGGCCCTTGAGGTCGTCCGTGGGCATGGCGTTCACCGCAGTGAGGACCGCTTCGGTGATGTCCGCCTGAACGCCGTAGGACAGCACGTTTTCCTTGCTCAGGATGATTTCCAGGCCCTGCTGCTGGCGGTAGTTGGAAAGGGCCTCGGTCACCCGGGCCCGCAGCTGTTCAAAGAGCTGCATCTGGGCGTTGCGCATGATCTCCTGGTAGGTCTGCACGGCCTGGCGGAAGGCGTCGGCGTCGGCGTCAGTGGCGTTGTCCTTCTTGGCTTCCTGGAACTGCTGCAGTTCCTTCTGCAGGGCCGAGCTGGTCTCCTGCAGCAGCTTGTTGGCGGTCATGCCCAGGGTGGACTCCTGATAGATGCGTTCTTCGTCCACCACGGCCAGGGCCATGGCCCGGGGGCTATCACCGCCGGTGTTCGCAGGCGTCGCGGGTGTCGCGGTGGTATTCTTGGGGGCATCCGCCTTGGGGGCGTTCTCCTGACAGGCGGACACCGAAAACATGGCCACCAGGGCCATCATGACGAGCAAACGATGCATGGATGTTTCTCCGAGACGAGGGTGTACATGCGAGGGCGCATGCAAAGGGCTGTAGCGCCGCAGGGGGATTTGTGCAAGCGCCGGGGCCGTCATTCCCCGATGATCTTCACCAACACACGCTTGCGGCGGCGGCCGTCAAACTCCCCATAGAATATGCGCTCCCAGGTGCCAAAGTCCAGCCTGCCACCGGTCACGGCCACCACCACCTCCCGGCCCATGATCTGGCGCTTCATGTGGGCATCGGCGTTGTCCTCTCCCACATTATGCCGGTATTGGTTCACGGGCTCATGGGGAGCCAGTTTTTCCAGCCAACGTTCGTAATCGTGATGCAGGCCGGCTTCATCATCATTGATGAACACGCTGGCCGTGATGTGCATGGCATTCACCAGGCACAGGCCTTCCCGTATGCCCGACTCGTGCAGGCAGGCCTCCACCTCCGGCGTGATGTTGACGAATCCCCGCCGTGACGGGACATTGAACCACAATTCCTTGCGGAAGGATTTCATGCGGCATCTCCCCGGCCCCCCAGCAGCTGCTGGGCAACCTCCCCCGTGTCCGTACGGAAGAGCAGTTTGCGGCTCTTGGACCCGCCCACGCTGGAGGCAGCCACCCGCACCCCCAGCCTGCTCAGGGTTTCCAGGGCCACCTTGACGTTGCGGCCAGCCACGCTGATGTTTTCCTGAAACAGGGCGTTGGCCCCGCCGTACACCTTGGCCACCAACTGTCGGGGAGCGACGCCCCGTTCGGCGAATTCCGCCACCAGGAGTTCAATGGCGCTATCCACGTACCGATAGCTTCGGGCGCCGTGGGGGGTGGTCTCTTCGTACTCCTTCCAACTGGGCAACAGGCCATGAAAAATGCCGCCCATGCGACGCTCGGGGCAAAACAGGGTCACCGCCACGCAGGACCCCAGCACCGTACGCACCAAAGTGGGCGCGGCAAAAAATCCCCCTTCCCCCACCCCCAGGTGCACCGAGTCTGGTGGACAGGGATCAAACGGTGGCATCCGGCTCCCCACCGCAGGCTGGATCCAGATCCTGCACCGGGTCCATGGGCACCAGCCCCAGGCCGGTGAGCGCCTCGCGCATCTGGCCGCTGTCAAAGGGTTTGGTCAGGTAATAGTCGGCCTGGGCATCCAGCTGGGCGTCCAGCATAAAGCGTGGGTCATCCAGACTGGTGAGCATGACCACCTTGGCGCGGGTGTCCTCATCCAGGCCCTTGGCACGCTCCAGACGGCGGATG
>JAIWOE010000021.1 GCA_020217165.1 Desulfovibrio sp.
TCGCTCGAATTCGGCAGGCTTCATGATGACCTCCTGCCGACAAGTTTAGAGAATTTTTAGAGAACTGGCTAGGTTTTGTTAGTGGTTCTTATGGCAGCAACCAGCCGTACCCCGTTCAGGCCTGGGACACACTCTCGGATCAACACCTGCATGGCTACCGCATCGCCACCACCGCCCTCAAGCCCGTGCGGTACCTTCCGGCCTCGGGGATTGTGGAGTACGCCACCACCATCAAGGTGACCGTGCATACCTCGCCGCAGAAACGCGCCACCACCATGGACGTGGCGCCCCGGCGCAGCGGCAGGGATCTGCAGGACGTGCTGAATCTGCTCGACAACGGAGACGCCTTCCCTTTTGAGCTGCAGAAGGACGCCGTCCCCCTGGACAGCAGTCGCCAGTTTCTGGTGATCACCACCAACGCCCTCAAATCCGCCTTCACCCCCCTGCTGACGCACCGCGCCTCCGCCGCCGGCGGGGGATTCACCACGTATATCGCCACGGTGGAGGATATCTCCAGCAGCCAAAGCGGGCGGGACCTGGCGGAAAAAATCCGCAATTTCATCAAGTCATGCTACACGAATTACGGCACGCAGTTTGTGGTACTGGGCGGGGATGCAGACGGCTTGCAGGCCTCCCAGGCCGTGCCCACCAGGGGGTGCAAGGCCAGCGTAGGCAGCTACACGGACAACTACATCCCCACGGATTATTACTACGCCTGTCTTGACGGCACCTGGGACAACGACAACGACAACATCTTCGGCGAATCCAACGACGGCGTGGGCGGCGGGGACATCGATTGGCTGGCCGAGGTGGCCGTGGGCCGCATCCCTGCGGACTCGACTCAGGCAGTGCAGTACGCCATCAACAAGATCATCGCCTACGATACCGCCGCGGCGCCGTTCAAGGCCCTGCTGGTGGGGGAAAATCTCGACAGCACGCCCACCTGGGGCGGGGACAAGCTGGATTACATCTACCAGGCCATGAACGCCATGCCTCGCGATGCGCTGTACGATCGCGATGTCCCAGGCAGAAACTGGTCCAAGAGCGAACTCATCAGCCTGCTTTCCAGCAACAATTATAGCCTGGTTTTCCACCTCGGGCATTTGGATGTCACGTACAACATGAAGATGTCCAACTCGGACCTCGACGGCATCACCAACACCAAATATCAATTTGTCTACAGCCAGGGCTGTTACTCCAACTCCTACGACGGGCGTACCACCACGGTCGGCTCCTACTCCTCCTCCGACAGCATCGGGGAGGATTTTCTGGTCCGCAACGCGAACAATGCCTTCGGCTACATCGGCAACTCCCGGTACGGCTGGTACTATCCCGGCCAGAGTTTTGATGGTGCGTCCAACCTGGTGCACCGCCGGTTTGCCGAAGCCGTGTTCCAGTCCTCCATCCGGCGCCGTGAGCCAGGCGCTTGCGTATTCCATGCAGGCCGGTACGTATGTCTGGGTGAATGACTCCAGTGCAGCCACCATCATCAACGGTGGCGATGACATCACCGTTCCCCTTCTTCGACGGCGAGTACACTTCCGTGTATGTCTGCAGCAACGGCTACCTGTCGTTCAACACTTCCGACGCATATTACAGCAACACGGCCATCCCCTTCGAGGCGTACCCCAACGCCATGATCGCCCCGTTCTGGGATGATTTGTACCTGGACAGCTCCCTGGGCGGCAGGGTGACGGCCCAGCGCCTGGGCGCTTCCCCCAATTCCCGCATGGTCATCACCTGGGGCAACGTCAGGCATGTGGGGGAGTACGTCTCCAGCGCGCCGGCCTCCTTCCAGGTCATTCTGGAGGAGCGAACCGGGAACATCACCATGCAGTACGCCAACGTCAGCTTTTCATCCGGCAGCTACACCGGCGGCGCCAGCGCCACCGTGGGTATCGAAGACCACGACGGCAGCGATGGGTTGCAGTATTCGTACAATCAGGCCAGCCTCAGCGCCAATCAGGCCATCGTCTTTCTTCCGCGAGGAAATTCAGACAGCGCCGCCGGGGCAGTCGTCCCGTGGCTGCCCATCCTATTGCAGTAAACCGGAACCACCCCCTCCCCTGGGCTCTCCTTGCCAAGGCGTAGCGCCAAAGCTCAGCGCATGGCGGCGAAGGCCCCTGGGGTGAGACCATGGATGGCCTTGAAGCGCCGGGTAAAGTGGCTCTGGTCCGCAAAGCCGGCCAGGGCTGCGGCCTCGGCCGGGGAGTGCCCCGCCTCCAGCGCCCTGCGGCCCAGGAGCACGCGGTGCCGCAGGAGCCAGGCATGGGGTGTCAGTCCCGTGGCTTCCTTGAATACGCGCAGCAGATGAAACTTGGACAGCCCAGCCTCGCGGGCCAGGGTATCCAGACTGGGATTGTCCAGGGCATGGGCGCGCAGGTATTCCCGCGTCTGCCGCACGGCAACGTCGTGCCGGGTGGTGCACGGCGCCACCAGCCGGGGAAAGGCGTGGCGGGAAAACAGGTCATGCAGCACGGGGAGCAGCAGGTCGTCAATGCGCTCGGGCCTGGGGTCCACCATCCGCAGGGCCAGATCCAGGCGGCGGGCCAGGGGGGCATCCACGGTGACGGGATGCCTGAAAGCGTGCAGATCCCGGCTGCGGAATGCGCCGTCGAACAGGGCCTCCAGGGTGGAGACCTCCACGTAGAGCATGCGGTAGGCGTAGCCCTCGCGAGTGGCGGCCTGGCCGTCGTGCACCTCGTCCGGGTTGACGCTGATGATGGACAGGGGCGGCGCCTCGTGTCGGGTGCCCTTGTGGACAAAGCACTGGCCGCCTTCCTCGATCACCCCCAGGGCGAATTCCTCGTGGGTGTGCCGGTCGAAGACGAAGGACGTGAACCGGGCCTTGAAGAACCGGAACCCGGGATGTCCGGGCGGGGTCCAGAGCCGGGCGTCGTTTTGTGGGGGAAGATCGCATGCCATGGACCTTGTGTAGCGCCGGCCGCGGCGCAAGGCAATCTGGCCATCAGACCATAAGACCATCAGACCATGACGATGCGGTCCAGCACGTCTTGCAACCTGGAAAGCATGGCCGCGGCGGCGGCGGCGTCTTCACGCCGGGCGGCCTGTTCCAGCCGCGCCCCCACTTCCCCCAGGATGGGAAAGCCGAAGGCCGCTCCCTCCCCCTTGAGCTGGTGCCCCAGCCGCGCCAGGAGCTCCATGTCTTGGGCGGTCAGGGACCGCCGAAACGGCGCGATCTTGGAGCGGATGGCCTGCAGGAATGTGGGCGCCAGGTCTTTGAGTTCCGGGTCCACACAAATGGGGATGGGGCTGCCGTCCTGGGCAGCGGACATGGTGGGCGGCAGGGTGCAGGTTTCCTCCGTTGCAAGGGCCGCAGTCGGAAACATCTCGCTGCCGGGAAATTCCATTTGATCCGCAGGGGATACGCCGCGCAAGACCTGCTTGCCGGTAAAGCGCTCGATGGCCACCAGCAGGTCGCGTCGGCTCACGGGCTTGGGCAGGTGGGCGGAACAGCCCGCGGCCAGGCACTGTTCCCGGTGTTCGTCCATGGTGTGGGCGGTCATGGCTAGCACGGGGGTGGTCGGCAGGCTCCTGGTGCTCTCCAGCTCCCGGATGGCCCGGGTGGCGGTGTAGCCGTCCATGACCGGCATTTGCATGTCCATGAGCACCAAGTCGAACCCGCCCCGGCCGAAGGCCTGCAGGCCCTCCTCCCCGTTGCGGGCCAGGGTGACGCGGCAGGTGGTGCCTTTAAGGTAGGAGGCCACCACAAAGGCGTTGTATTCGGAATCCTCCACCAGGAGCACATGACAGGTATCCGCGACCTGGGAGGGGGGAGATGCCGGCAAGGCTCGCCCGTCAGTCTTGTGCGCTCCGCCTGGGGCGGGCTTTCCGAGGACAGGAGACGTGGCGGCGTCGGCCGGAGGCAGCTCGAACTGCAGGGCCAGAAAGAACGTGCTGCCCTGGCCGATTTCGCTTTCCAGCCACAGTCGTCCGCCCATGAGGCGGGTGAGCTCGCGGCACAGGGCCAGCCCCAGACCGCTGCCACCGTATTGACGGGTAGTGGATTCGTCCGCCTGGACAAAATCCTCGAACACGGCCTGCTGCCTGGATTCCGGAATGCCAGGGCCCGTGTCCGCCACCTCAAAGAGCACCTCGACGGACTGCTGGCGCTGCCGCAGCAGGGTGGCCTGCACGCGGATGGAGCCGGCCTGGGTGAACTTGGCGGCATTTTCCAGCAGGTTGGTGAGGATCTGCTGCAGGCGCAGGGCGTCCCCCTGCAGCAGGTCCGGCAGGGCAGGGTCCAGCACAAACTCCAGGCGCACGCCCTTGGCCTTGCAGCGCAGGGCAAAGAGATCCCGCAACCGGTTGAGCAGTTCCGCCGGGCGGAAGGGGGCGCGCTCTGGCTGCATGTGGCCGGACTCGGCGCGGCTGAGGTCCAGGATGTTGTTGATGATGGCCATGAGGGCCTCCCCCGAGGTGGACAGTACCTGCACGAACCCTTCCTGCTCGCGGTCCAGGGGGGTTTCCCGCAGCATTTCGGCCATGCCCAGGATGGCGTTCATAGGGGTGCGGATTTCATGGCTCATGGCCGCCAGCAGGCGGGATTTTGCCGCGCTGGCTTCGTCTGCGTGCTGCTTGGCGGCGTGCAGCTCGCGTTCCAGGGCCAGACGCTGGGTCACGTCCTGGCACAGGCCCAGCACACCGCGGGGCTGGCCATGGGCATCGGGCAGGGGGAGCAGGCGAACTTCCAGGGTGCGAGTGGCTGTTCCGGCCATGGTGGCCGCTTGACCCGGGGGCGGCGGGAGGGTGAACTCATGCAGATCCTGCACCGGGGTGCCCGTGGCCAGCACCTGCCGTTCCAGCAGTTCGCGGCGGGGGTCGGCCCGGCAGAGGGCCTCCCCGGCAGGGTCGCCGGCAGGATGTTCGGGAGCGCTTTCGTGGGCGAGCATCGGCCGGTCGTTACTGCCTTGCAATTGCAGGTGCTCGTCCTTCCAGTACACATGCAGGGGCAGGGCCTGCAAGACGCGGGTCAGGTGCTGGAGGTGCGCCTGGAGGGTCGTGCGGGACTCGACCTGCGCGTGCACGTCCAGCAGGCCGCCGTAGAGGCGACATCCGGAGTGCTGGTCCTGCGCGCCGCGCAGCAGCAGCCAATGCCAGTGCCCGTCGGCATGTCGGAAGCGGAGTTCTAGGGCCAGGGCCTCGGCGGTGCCGTGGAGCACCGCATCCAGGGCCGCGCGCAGGCGGGGGGCGTCCTCGGGATGCAGCAGGGATTCCAGGGTCCGAACCTCGTCGGCGCCGTGCGTATCGTGGCCATGCTGCCGGGGGCCATAGCCCAGCAGGGAACGCCAGGCGTCGCTGTGCAGGAAGGCGCCGCTGGTGGCGTCCAGTTCCCAGGGGGCATCGCACACGGCGCTGAGGGTCTGGCGCAGACGGTGTTGTTCCTGCCGCAGGGCGGCCTCGGTGCGGCGGCGGCCGATTTCCCGATACAGCATCAGGGACCACCCCCCCAGCCCCAGCAGCAGGCTGGCCAGTACGCCCACGACGACCTCCCCGCCGGGAAGGGCCAGAAGCGTCGTGATGGCGTGCACGACTGCCAGATCAGGGGGGCCGGACAGGTCAGGCATGGTCAATCGCCGTAAAACGGAATTGCTGGGCGTGGGGAAGGCCACGGGCAGCATGGCACAGGGTCGGGGAAAAGGGAATGGGTCAACGGAAATTCACTTTCGTTGCAGGTGGAATCGTGTATGGTGCGGGCATGGCTCGACGCATGCATGCCCTGTGTTGCCCGGCGATGTGCTGCGCCGTGGCCCTGTTGTCCTTCCTGGCGTGGCCCGCGGGCCGGGGTGCGGCCCAGCAGCGCCCGGCCGACCCGGCGCCCCTTTCCCATCAGCTCGAAGCCCGCCTGTTCCCGGAACAGGCCCGCATCGACATCCATGACGTCATCCGCCTGCCGCAGGATGCGCCCGCGGTCTTGGAATTGCGTATGGCGAAACAGGTGGAGGTGCTGGAAGTCGTCCTGCATGCCGCCACGTCTGCGCGCCTGCCCGATGCGCTTCCCGATGCATTGCCCGATCCAATCCCAGTCCCGTTGGAACAGGACGCCGGGCGCATACGGCTCCAGTTGTCCGAACAGGCCGCCGGCGGTGAGCTGCACCTGCGCGCGCGCTGCCTGTTTCAGGAGGATGTGGAAGAGGCTCCTGCCAACATGGATAATCCCGGCTTTGGCGTGACGGGAGTCATCCACCCCAAGGGCGCCATGCTCCTGGCTGGCAGCGGCTGGCATCCCATGTCCGGCCATGCTGGCGGCGACGTATACCGCATTACCGTGCGCGCCCCCGCGGGCATGCCCGCCGTGACCACCGGGGCCCTGGTGGGTTTTTTCGAAGCGGAGGGGGAGCAGGTTTCCGTCTGGGAAACCATGCCCGTCCTGGGGCCGTTGCCCCTGGCCGCAGGCTGGTGGCAGGTGCGCGAATCCAGCGAGGCCGGTGTGCGCGTGTTCACCTGCCTCACGGCAGATAATGCCGCCCTGGCTCCGCGCTACCTGGAAGCCTCCACCCGCTGGATCAAGTTCTACGAACGCCTGCACGGGCCGTATCCCTTTGCCCAATTCATGGTGGTGGAGAATTTTCTGCCCACGGGATACGGCTTTCCCGGCTTCACCCTGCTGGGCGGGGCCGTGCTGCGGCTGCCCTTTATCCCGGACACCAGCCTGCGCCACGAGATTGCCCACTGCTGGTGGGGCAATGGCGTGTTTGTGGATTACAGCCAGGGCAACTGGTGCGAAGGCCTGGCCACCTACGTGGCCGACTACCTGAGCGAGGAAGAGAAATCTCCCGAAGCGGCGCGGGACTATCGCCTGCGCACCCTGCGTCGGTACGCCCAGCTGGCCGCCGGGCCGGAAGATTTCCCCCTGGCGCGGTTCGCCTCGCGCATGAGCCCGGCCACCCAGGCCGTGGGCTACGGCAAGGCCATGTTCGTGTTTCACATGATTCGCACCCGCCTGGGGGACGACGCCTTTTGGACGGCCCTGCGGGAGGTTTTTCGCGCCCGGCTGTTCCGGGAGGCTGGCTGGGAGGACTTCCGTCGCGCCTTTGTGGTCCATGGCGGTTGGGATGACCAGGAGAGCCGCCGCTTCATGCGGCAGTGGATCGCCCAGCCCGGCGCGCCCGTGCTGGCCCTGGAGGCCATGCGCCGGGAACGGCGCGTCCTGGCGGATCACGACGGCTGGCTGGTCTCTGGCGCCGTGATCCAGCAGGAGCCGGCCTATGCCCTGTCCGTGCCCGTGGAGGTCAGCATGGGCAATGCCGCCGTGACCCGGACCGTGACCATGCAGCAGGGGCGGGCGGTCTTTTCCTTGGAGACGCCTGGGCTCCCCCGCGCGACCGTCATCGATCCCGGGGCGCACCTCTTCCGCCTGCTCTCTCCGCAGGAAATTCCCGCCACGGTGGACACCCTCAAGGGTTCTGTCACCTGCACCGCCGTGCTGGGGGCGGGGGTGTCGGCGGTACACCGCGAGGCGCTGTCCACCCTGCTGGCCGGGCTCTCCCAGCCGCGGGCTCGGGTGGTGGAGGAATCCACCCTGCAGGAGGCGGATCTCCACGCCCTGGCCCATCGCGATCTCCTCTTCTTCGGATGGCCGCAAAGCGCCGTGGGCCGGCAATTGCTGGGGCAGATGCCCACGCCGCCCGAGGCCGCCACCGCCGCGGGGGCCGACGTGGTGCTGCTGGTGGCCCGGGGCGTCCAGAATCACGCGGGAGTACTCGACCGGAGTGGGGCGGCGGGCGTACGGGCCGTGGTGGACATTGCGACCCAGGCGAGCCTGCAGGCCGTGTCCCGGCCGGCCTTCCTCATCGGCCATTACGGTCGCTACAGCGTGCTGGCCTTCCGCGAGGGCCAGGCCGTGTTCCGCGATACCTGGCCCCCCGGCGACGGTCCCACCACCCACCGCTTCAGGGACGAGTGAGCCCGCACCCCGGCCCACACCCTTGGCCCGTCCCCTCGGCTGCGGCTTCTTGTCACCCGAGGTAAAACCGTGCATATGGGATACAAGCCGGCATGTGCCGGTGCACATCACATACCAGGGAGGGGGTCATGGGGGCGTCCATCAGTCGCATGGTGCGGAAGCTTGTGGTGGCGTGCACGGTCCTGCTCATGGCCGTGCCGGCCATGGCGGAAACCTGCCAGTACAACACGCCCTGGGGCGTGCTGACGCTGTACTTCAATTACAACAACAACACCTTCAGCGGCGATTATCCCCATATGGGCGGCCAGGTGGCCGGGGTGCTGTTCGGGGACAGCTCCGGCAAGGGCCAGTGGGCCCAGCACGATGGCAGTGGATCGTTTGTATTCAATTTTCACAAGTCCGGATTCCAGGGTAAATGGAACCACGCCTCGGATCGCTCCTGGCGGGGCGACTGGAACGGCAAGCTCATCCGCTGCTGGCAGTAGCCGGGTCTACCCAAGGCTGCGCAGGCAGGCGGCAAGATCCAGAGGCGTCGGCACCGCCCCCGTGGGCAGGGCCTGGTGAGTGAAACGGGGCACCAGGGCACTCGCGGGGCAGGGTACCGGCGCCGGCGTGTCCTGCAGGCCGGCACTGTGGCCCAGCCAGCCCACCACGGCCTCGGCCCGGATGCCGGCCTCCCGCAGGGCGGCCAGTTCCAGGCTGCCGTGGCGTTTGGCCAGGCGTTCTCCGGCCTCGTCCACCAGCAGGGGCACGTGGAGGTACTCCGGCGTGGGCGCTCCCAGCAGGGTCAGCAGCAGCACCTGCCAGGGAGTGGAGTCCAGCAGGTCCTCGCCCCGCACCACCTGGGTCACACCCATGGCGGCGTCGTCCACGGTGACGGCCAACTGGTAGGCCCAGACGCCGTCGGATCGCCGCAGGGCCACATCCCCCAGGCTGGCCGGGGCCACGCACTGCCGGCCGCGACGGAGATCGGTAAAGGATACCGGCGTCTCCGGACAGCGCAACCGCCAGGCTGGCAGCCGACCCTGGGCCTCCCGGGCTGCGCAGGCCTCGGGGGTGAGGGCGGCGCACACGCCGGAATATACCGGCCCGGCCTCCCCGGCATGGGGGGCGGAGGCCAGGCTGCGCAGCTCCTTGCGGGTACAGTAGCAGGGGTAGACCTGACCGCGCCGGCGCAGGTCCTCCATGGCGGCCTCGTACCGGTCCAGACGATGGCTTTGGAAATGCGGACCGTCGTCCCAGTCCAGGCCCAGCCATTCCAGGTCCCGCTGCATCTGGTCGGCAAAGGCCGGCCTGGCGCGCACGGGGTCGATGTCTTCCATCCGCAGGATCACCCGCCCGCCGCGGCTGCGTGCCGCCAGCCAGGCCAGCAGGAAGGCCCAGGCGTTGCCCAGGTGCAGCCGGCCCGTGGGGCTTGGCGCCAGGCGACCCACGGGGGGGCGACTAGAACTGGGCATAGATGAAGGGCTGGAAGGTCTTGCCCGCCAGGGGCGCCAGGCTGACGACGAAGAGGACGGCCAGGAGCACCGCGCGGGCCAGGGCCGCAGCCGGAGACGCCGCCAGCCCCGCAGGCAGGCGTTGGGCCAGCCACTGCGCCGTGGGCATGGAGCAAAGCACCCCCAGGAGCAGGGCGGCCTGTACATCCACCCCGTGCAGAGACCACAGGACCTCCTTCACCGCCTCGCCAGGGGTGGAAAGGCCCGCCAGGGCGCCGTAATACCCCAGGGCTGCCTCCAGGGTGGGGGCGCGGAAAAGGGTCCAGCCCAGCATGATGGCCAGCAGCAGATAGCCGTGCTGGAGGGGCCGGGGCAAGGCCTCGAAGAACCGGGGGAAGAACCGCTCCAGGCTGATACACAGACCATGGTAGGCCCCCCAGGCGATGAAGGCCCAGCCTGCGCCGTGCCACATGCCACACAGGAAGAAAACCATAAAGAGGTTGATGCCCGTGCGCACCGGCCCGCGCCGGTTGCCCCCCAGGGGGATGTACAGGTAATCCCGAAACCAGCTGGACAGGGACATATGCCAGCGCTGCCAGAATTCCCGCACACTACGGGCGATGTACGGATAGTTGAA
>JAIWOE010000022.1 GCA_020217165.1 Desulfovibrio sp.
GTTCTCGGTAATGCGCAGGCCCAGCATGCGCGCCAGGCCCACGGCCATGTCCGTATAGCCGCTGAAGTCAAAGAATATCTGCAGGGGATAGCAAATGAGGCCCGCCCAGGCCGTGGCGCTGGAGAGCTCCTGGGCCGGGGCGTTGAAGGCGGCGTCCGCCACCTTGGCCAGGGTGTCCGCCAGCAAGGCTTTTTTGGCCAACCCGAGGATGAACCGTCGCGCTCCTTCGGCAAAGCCTTCCAGGTCCAGCCGGCGGGCGGCGAGCTGCGGGGCCAGGAGGGGGTGACGGTCGATGGGACCGGCCACCAGCTGCGGGAACAGGGCCATGTAGCAGCCGAAGGTCAGCAGGGAGCGGCTGGCCCGGGTGGTCCCCCGGGACACGTCCACCACATAACTGATGCCCCGGAAGGTGAAGAAGCTCACCCCCAGGGGCTGGGCAATGCGCTCGGCCAGGCCCATCCCGGCGGCATCCATGAAAAAATTCATGTACTTGTAGTAGACGAGCAGGCCCAGATTCAACACCACGGCCGTGGCCACGGCCCTGCCCTGCCTGCCTTCGACCCGCAGGGAGGCCACGGCCAGGCCAGCGGCGTAGTTCAAGACGATGGACGTTCCCAGCACCAGCAGGTGCCGCGGTTCGCCCCAGGCATAAAACACCAGACTGGCTGCCAGCAGGAAGGCGTTGGCTGCCTGTTGCCAGAATCGGTGCGAGACTCCATGCCCGGTCTGCCGCTGGGCCAGCCATTGCAGGAGGGTGTGCCCGGCCAGCACGGCTGGCAGGAACATCTCCAGGAAAAACATGCTGGAAAAGAGCATCAGCGCCCTCCTGTCGTGCCGGCCTGGCGAAACTGGCGAAACTGGCGCAGCAATTCAGGTTCCTGGACCAGCCACCGGCCCTCCCCGCGGGGGGAGAGGGAGGCCGTGAGCCGCACCGCGGCGTTGGGGGGGCAGGGCACGGACACGCAAAACACCTCATCCGACTGAGTGATGGTGACGGAGATTTCTTCCGTGCCGCCGCGAATGCCCAGGTGGAGGGGACCTTCCCCCAGGGTGCGCTGCACCCGGCCGGCGATGACCACGCGGCCGAAGGCATCGGCCGTGGTCTCGGGCAGGGGGATGACCGTGGGTTCGCGGATGTCCCAGGGGGCACCGTCGGGCACGTCTCCACTGGCCACATTGCCCACACTGGCCTGGGTCAGTTCCAGGAGGGGGGTGCCCAGCACGGCCTCGCCCAGGGCCATGAGTTCGGGATCCATCAAATGCCATGGCCAGAGCATGCTGCGCTCGGCATAGGCATGCACCAGCAGGGAGGGGCGCTCGTCCCGGAAGAACCGTTCCAGGGCCGGGCGGGTCATGGCATCATGATGAAAATGGACGAAGGTGTGAAACAGGTAGGGCAGGGGCGTGGGGAACCAGGGGGTATCCGCGGCGGTGCCGGGCATGCCCCCCTGGCCCACGTGGGTGGAGAAGTAGGAATCCGAGGAAAAGAGCACGGCGCTGCCTGGGGTGCGGGGCAGGGCATCGTTGACGATGCGGTAGGGCTTGAGCCAGATGGACGGCATGTCCGCCACCGTGGCCAAGAAGGCCGGGGTGTGGTCGTAACGCAGGGACAGGGCGTCGGAGAACACCAGCAGCGGCACCGTCTCTTCATCATACACCGTGACGGCGCGTTCCTCGCGCAGGTGCATGCGGGCCGTGGTGTCCACCTCTGGCAGGCCCGGCAGCCGACGCCGCACAGCCTCCACCAGTAGCTCGTTGGCCAGGCGCAGGCCGCGGCCGTTCCAGTGCGCCGTGTCCGATCGGATGTTGAACAGCCGCCCGGCGTCCTTGCGCTCCACGAACTCGGGGGAGACGTCCAGCACAGGCACGGGGGTGCCGGCCATCATGGCCAGGAACTGCTCCCGCCGCGTGCGTCCCTGCTGGGCCTGCACCCAATCCGGCAGCCATTCCGGGTGGATGGTGGTCTTGTTGGGGCCGAGCATGAACAGATAGGCCACGCCCTGGCCCTCGCACCAGGCCTGCAAGCCGGTGAGGTAGGCCCGGCGGCGCAGCAGCTCGTCCTGGGCCAGGGGTTTCATGCCCATGAAGTCTCGCACGGTGTTTTCTTCACTCATGACAAAGAATAATTCCCCATGCTTGCCCAGCAGATGCGCATCCACGGGCACACCCAGCCAGCGTTCCATGACCGTGATGTAGGCAGCCACCAGATGGGTGCGGAAGGGAAAATGATCCGCCACAAATAGCTCCACGACCCGGGGGATCTCGGCCAGGGACAAGGAGACAAGGTCAGGCCATGGGGTAAGATTCCGATTTTCCTGGAGATCCAGGGGCGTGGGCCTGAGGGCCGGCACCAGGGCCAGCACCGGCAAGGCCAGCAAGAGGACGAAGAGCAGCGTCAGACTGCGGGCGAACAGGCCCGGGGCATGACGCGGGGAATCGTCTGGGCGGGACATGGGCAATCCTGAACAGCAACCGTGGGAGGAATACGACGCACCGAACACCAGGGGCGCCATTGCCCCTGGGCAGGGTGCTTAGGCGTTTTTGCCGGTCAAGTCATCATGGTTGGGGGCGGGAGATGCGTAAAAGTTTTGTATTCTCACCATCCTGCGCCCTGCTGCACCAGGGCCAGGCCGCGGGGGTCCAGCAGTTGATCCACGCTGCGGGCGCCGCTGCCCGTCACCAGCGTGGCCCCATGCTCCCGGGCCAGACGGGCCACGTGGCCGTTGGCCAGGCAATGCCGGGGATGGGCGCACAGCTCCAGCGCCACGCCGTGGGCCGCGGCCAGGGCGGCTTCCTGGGGCGTGAGCAGGCCCGGATGCAGGAGCACGTCTGCCCTGGCCTCGATGGCGGCCAGATTTGTTCCCCGCGGCACATGGTCGCCCAGGGTCTCGCCGTACACGGCCACCTGCCGGGCGCCAAGGCCCCGGGCCCGGGCCACGAGTTCTTCCAGCCGTCCCGGCGGCGCATGGGCCAGGCACACCCCGGGCACCAGCTCCATATCCAGGTGCAGGGCATCGGGCAACAGGGCCAGCTGCGCCGCCAGCACCGGCTCCAGGGTGGCGGCGTCCACCATATCGGCCAGATGCACGGCATGCAGGCCCAACGCCCGGGCGCGGCAGAGCATGGCCAGGGGGGCATCAGCCCCCTGGCCGAGGCGGGTATGGATGTGAACGTCCGTGCGCATGGAGGGGATTCGGGGGAACCGAGTTCCCCCGAAAAAATGAGGTGTTACATCTTGTACTTCGTGTCTTCGACATTGAGCTTTTCCAGCAGGTCGCTCCATTTGTCGGCGTCTTCGGTGGTGAGCACCGGGGTGCCGCCGGTGTTGGTTTCCTGGAGCGAATCCGTGGCGGCCTGGGCCAGCACGTCTTCATGCACGCTGATGGGCGCCTCGGCGCGCAGGGCCAGGGCGATGCCATCCGAGGGCCGGCAGTCCACGCGGCGCAGGGCATCCCCCTGGCGGACCTGAATTTCGGCGAAGTAGGTGCCCTCCTGCAGGGAGACCACATCCACGCCCACCACGCGGGCGTCCAGGGCTTTCAGGGTGGAGAGGAGCAGATCGTGGGTCATGGGCCGGGGCAGTGAGACGCCATTGAGCGCCAGGGAGATGGCCATGGCTTCCATGGCGCCTATCCAGATGGGCAGAACCGTGTTGCCGGCCAGGTCCTTGAGCACCAGCACCGGGACCTGGGTGTCCTCATCCAGAGCGAGTCCGTATACTTTCATCTCTACCATGTCGCACCTGCCGCTTTTCCCGCAAGGGAATGTTTCAGGGCCGCGTCGATGCGGACTGGAACCATCATGCCAGAAAAGGACCGGTCTTGTCTCGCATGGATCAGCCCCTCGGGGTCATGCACGTTGACCACACGGTTCCAGGCATCGCGGCCGGTGAGTACCAGCCCGTTGCCGTCCTGGCGGCGGGCCGGGCCTTCCAGGAGCACCTCCACCGTGCGGCCCACAAAGGTATCCAGCCGGGCCTCGCTGATATTCTGCTGCAGGGCCTGCAGCCGGGCCAGGCGGTCCAGGCTTTCGGCGGGGTCGGTTTTGTCCAGCATGGCGGAGGCCTTGGTGCCCGGGCGATCCGTGTAACAGAAGGAAAAGGCCGAGGCGTAGCGCACCTGGCGGATGAGCGCCAGGGTCTCCTGGAAGTCGGCCTCGGTTTCGCCGGGAAATCCCACGATGAAGTCCGTGCTGAAGGCCATGTCCGGCCGGGCGGCGCGCAGGGCCTCAATTAATTTATGGTAATGCGCCACGGTGTAGCGGCGGCCCATGGCCTCCAGAATGCGATCCGACCCGCTTTGCACGGGCAGATGCAGCATGGGAGCCAGGGTGGATTCCTCCCCAAAGGCGGCGATGACGGCCTCGTCCAAATCCTTGGGATGAGACGTGGTGAACCGCAGCCGCACCAGGCCGGGCAGCCGGGCCACGGCGCGCAGCAGCTCCGCAAAGGTAGGGGCGCCAGGCCCCTGATCCAGCCCGTAGGCGTTGACGTTCTGCCCCAGCAGGGTGATCTCCCGCGCCCCGGCGTCCACCAGACGGCGGCACTCGTCCAGGATGTTCTGGAAGGGGCGGGACCGCTGGGGCCCGCGCACGCTGGGGACGATGCAGTAGCTGCACCAGTTGTCGCAACCCACCATGATGGTGACAAACGCCTGGGGAGCGGCGGGCGCGGTGTCCAGGTGATCCTCCCGCGGCCGCCAGTGTTCGGAAAAATCCAGCAGGGAGATGCGCAGGCGGGGATGCGCCAGCAGGCGATCCATGGCCTCGGGGGCCTCGGGCAGGGAATCGCCGCCGAACACCAGCCGCACAAAGGGAAACCGCCGCCACAGCTCCGTGCCCACCTGCTGGGCCACGCAGCCGCCCACGGCGCAAAAGGCGCGGGGATGCTCGCGGAAATAGGCCGCCAGCCGGCCCAGGAGGCTGTACACCTTTTGCTCGGGTTTCTCGCGCACGCTGCAGGTGTGCAGGATGACGCAATCCGCCCCAGCCAGGGTCTGGGGCGAAAGCTCCTCCCCCGGTCCAAGCAGCACCGGAAGCCGGGCATGGCCGCGAGCCACCAGGGCGCGGTCCAGCCAGGCGGCGTCGTGCACGTTCATCTGACAGCCGAAAGTGATGGTATGAAATTGCATGTGCGGACTGTAAGCAGTGTTGCGGCGGAAGGGAAGGGCGTGGGCGCGTTCCTACCCGCTGCGGCCCCATCCTGCAAGGGTCTCCAGAATGCGTCCCGCGGCCTCCTGCGGGGAAAGCACTGCGCTGTCCAGCACCAACACGCCGGGAGTGCCGGGGGTGGGCATTTCGAAGGGCACGTCCACCCCGGGCACCTCGCCCAGGCCGGGATCTTCCCGGCCGGTGCGGCGGCGTTCCAGGGCGCGTCGATACAGCTGGGCCTGCACCAGGCCCTCTGGGCGGGCAGCCTCCCGGGCCATGGCCACGGCCGGGGGCACCTGGATAATGACTTCCAGAAATCGCGGCGCCTGCGCCCGGGCGGCATCCCGCCAGGCGCGGCGGTGGGCCGTGGCGTCCAGAAGCACCACCTTCCCCTGCCGCTGCAGGGCCAGGGCTTCCTCCACCAGCAGGGCATAGGCTTGCTCGCGTTCTTCGGCCGTGTATTTCGGCGTTGGGATATAGGCCTTCCGCCGGTCATCCATGGCCAGATGCACGGCATCCAGCCCTTGCAGCACCAGCGCATCCCGCACCAGCCGGGCGATGGTGGACTTGCCGGACCCGGGCAGCCCGGCGATCCAGAGGAGGGGAGGGGAGTGGACCATGGCGGGAGGTGCCCTGTCAGCCCAATAAGGCATCCGGTCGCTGGAAATCAAATGGCTGTTCCGCCACCCGCTCCATGAACCGCAGCAGCCCCTGGCGCACCGCCGGGGGGTGGCCGGGATACCATTGCGGCGAGGCCACCACCAGACAGCGGAAGACGAAAAATGGCGCGATGACCTCCAGGACCTGGCGGTCCTGCGTCCGGGTCAGGTACTCCTCGAAAAAGGCGTCCCACAGCTCCCGGAACGGGCCATGGAACGCCAGCGGTGTGTCTGGGTGCATGAGCAGGCCCAGGAGCAGGTAGTTCACGGCCATGGCCGCCAGGTCTCCGGCGGGCTCGCCCCATTCGCCGCGGCTGCGGTCCAGCAGGCCGAAGCTGCCGTCTTCACTGGTCAGGACGTTGAAGGGGTGAAAGTCTCCATGCACCTGGGCCAGGCGGTGGTGCAGGGGTTTGAGGGTCCAGCGCCAGTCCAGCAGCCGCTTTTCCAGAGCCAGGAATCGCTCGGCGGAAAAATCTGGAAAATCAATTGGATACGCCTCGTCGATCAGGCCAAGAATGCACTCGCTGGAGCCGATGAGGTTGCGGATGTACCGCCAGTACAGGTCAGGATCGGTCTTTTTTGTCTGATGGATGTCCGCCAGCCAGGCCGCCAGGGACCTGGCCATGGTGAGATCCGAGGGACGGAACTCGCCACCGCGGATGCGCTCCAGGTCGTCGTAGTAGTCATGCCCCGGCAGCTTCTCCTGGAGCATGAAGAATTCCTCGATGTCGTTGCACAGCACCAGCCGGCCGCCAGTTGCCACGTAGCCCAGGGCCAGGGACCGGGCATGGCCGGGCAGGCGGGCCGAGGTTTCGTGCTGGAACATGAGGATGGCGGCGCGGTCCCAGGAGAACTGGTGGCCGTACTTGTCCCCGCGCATGGAGGAGAGCACGGCCTCCCGCGGCTGGCCGTCCAGCTCGTATTCCACGAGCACGGGCTTGCCGTAGCCGAATTCCTTGATGCCTTGTTTGGTGGCCCCAGCCATGGTGCGCACGGCGCGGAGCCGGGCCCCGGAGCCGAAGCGGGCTTGCAGAAACGCCTCCAGGGCCGGCAGCTCCACGTCGCGCATGCGCACCTCGCGATGGTACCAGGTTGGGTTATTGCAGATGGTCTCCGAGTGTTGTTTCGGTCATCATGTCTAGCGCGGGTCGCCCAGGTGCAGGGGGTAGCGGGACCAGAATTCGTCCTGGGTAAAGCGGTGTTCCTGGGTGCCGTGCTGCTCCACGCAGAAGGCTGCGGCCGTGGCCCCCATGCGGCAGGCGGCGGTGAGGTCCATGCCATCCACCAGGCCGCAAATGAGGCCGGCGCGGTAGGCATCGCCGGCGCCGGTGGGGTCCTTGACCTCCCTGGCAGGCACGGCGTCGATTTCCAGCAGCCCCTGACCATTGCGACACACCGAGCCTTTTTCGCCCAGGGTGGTGATGCAGATCTCGGGCAGGGCAGTGACCTCTGCCTTTGTCAACCCTGTGGATTTACACACCATTTCCATCTCGTAGTCGTTGGAGATGAAGATGCGCGCCCCGGCGATGCAGCGCTTGAGCTGCTCGCCGGTCAGGGCGGGAATCTGCTGACCCGGGTCAAAAATATACGGAATGTTCAGGGTGTTGAACCGTTCCGGCAGGGTGGTCATATCCTGCAGGTTGCCGGGCCCGATGATGGCCAGGGCGCCGCCGGTCTGGCTGTGACCAATCTCGTAGATGCAGGGCTGACGCATGGCGCCGGGGTTGAAGCCGGTGATCTGATTGTCGTCGCGGTCGGTGGTGATGTAGGCGCTGGCGGTGAACTCCTCATCCACGTGGCGGATGCCCTCCAGGGAGAGGCCGAGCTTGCGCAGGTGGGCCTCGTAGGCGCCGAAGTCCTTGCCGGCGGCGGAGAGGATGAGGGGAGCCTTGCCCAACAGCACTAGGGTATAGGCGATGTTGCCGGCGGTGCCGCCGAATTTTTCCGAGAGTCCGTCCACCAGGAAGCAAACGTTCAGGATGTGGAGCTTGTCCGGCAGGATGTGGTCGGCAAACCGTCCGGGAAAATTCATGATCCGGTCATAGGCCAAGGAGCCCGAAACGTAGATGCGCATGCGGGGGATACTCCCATAGGGTTGAAGGGGTTGGATCAGGCCATGGCCGGCGGTGTGGTTTCGTCTTCAATCCACTGCAAAAAGTCCGGATTGCCGGCAAGGATGGGCAGGGCCACCACGCAGGGGATGTCGTAGCTGTGCAATTCCCGCACGGCTTCGATGCAGGACTGTACCTTCCCCATGGTGGTCTTGCACAGCATCACCACTTCCTCGCTTTCCTCAATGGCGTCCTGCCACCAATACATGGCATGCATGCCGGGGAGCATGTTCACGCAGGCGCACAGCCGGCGCTCCAGCAGGCGGCGTCCCAGGGACCGCGCCTCGTCCATGCTTGGGGCAGTGATGTAGAGCAGTCTTGCTTCCATGGCAACTCCCTCGTGTTGCGTCCTCAAAGTTTGTGTCCATAAAAAAGCAACACACAGGGCCGCCTGCAGGCGGCCCCTGAGCCACAGGATTTCGGGGACGTCACACTAGGGGCACAGGGGCTGGGCGCTAGCCGGGGGGCCGGCCAGCCACTGGGCAATGGCCGCAGCCTGGGCTTGGTCTATCTTGGCGCCTGCCGTGCGCATGCGGGCCACGGTCTGCTGCCAGTAGGCGGCATCCTGTTTGCCAAGGCGAAAGCAGATGCGCCGGGCATCGTGACAGGTGGTGCAACTGGCCGCGCTCAGGACAGCGGCATCGTGCGCCGCGGGGGATTCGTGGGTGGACGCATGCAGCGACAGGGCAAACAGCAGCAGGGTGAACAGCAGCACAACAAAGGGAATCACTCGATGCATGACTTCGCTCCTTGGGATGAGACTCTGCAATCCAGGCTTGCCTATACGACATTTTTCGGGAACTGTCTGCACCGGATTCTCTCCTGCCCGAGACCAAGAGGAGTGCGCCCATGCCCAGCACTGCAGCGTCCCGCCGTATCGCGTCCATTTTCGCCGTGCTGGCCGCGCGGTATCCTTCGCCGGAAACCATGCTCCACTGGCGCACGCCCTGGGAGCTGCTGGTGGCCACGGTGCTCTCGGCCCAGTGCACCGACGACCGCGTGAACAAGGTGACGCCGGCCCTGTTCGCCCGGTTTCCCGATGCAGCGGCCATGGCGGCGGCCGAGGTGGCCGAGGTGGAAGACCTCATCCGCTCGACGGGATTCTTCCGCAGCAAGGCCAAGCATCTGGTATCGGCGGCGCAGCTCGTCCAACGCCGCTATGCAGGGCAGGTGCCGGCCTCCATGCCGGCGCTGCTGGAGTTGCCCGGCGTGGCCCGCAAGACGGCCAACATCGTCCTGGCCAATGCGTTTGGCATTCAGGCGGGCGTGGCCGTGGACACCCACGTCAAGCGTCTGGCCTGGCGCATGGGGCTGACGGAATCCAGAGATGTGGGGAAAATTGAACGCGACCTCATGACCCTGGTGCCCCAGGCGGACTGGGGCCGCGCCAACCACTGGCTGGTGCTGTTTGGACGCGAGGTCTGCACCGCCCGCAGCCCGCGGTGCGGGAGCTGCCCGGTGCGGGAGTGGTGCCCCCGGCGGGACGTGCCGGGAGCCTAGCATGACGTCCCACGAGGCGGGATTAGCCGTCTTCCTCGTCGTGCACCGGGGTCACCAGCACGGGGATGCGGCTGCCGCGGACCACGCCTTCGGCCACGCTGCCCACCAGCAGGCGCGAGACCATGCCCTGGCCATGGGAGCCGACGACGATGCAGTCGAAGCCGCCGTCATGGGCCGCGTCCAGGATGGCCTCCACCGGTTCTCCGGGTGCGACGAGGAGGTCCAGGCGTTGGGCCAGATCGGGCGCGGTCTCGGCCAGCATCTCCTGGCACAGCCGGCGCAGCTGGGCTTCCACCTCTGCCGCCGCCGCGCGCTGTTCCTTGTCCAGCCAGTCCAGGGAACCCGGCATGCTCAGGCTGCCGCCGGGGCCAATGAGGGACGCCGGGTCCAGGGCCGCACGCTGGGAAAGTTCCGCGGCAAAGTCCGGCAGGGCGTGCAGCACCGTGAGCCGCGCGGAATAGGCCTGGGCCAGGGAGAAGGCGTAGCCCATGGCATGGCGGCAGACGTCGGAAAGGTCCGTGGCGAACAGAATGTGCCTGAAATGCGGGAGCATTTGATATTCCTGAAAAAAAGGTGACACGTCAAACCGGATTCTACCGCGGGCGGCCAGCCGTTGGCAACGAAAAAAGATCCCCCGCGCCTACTGCCGACGGAGGCGGCGTTTGTCTCCCACCCGGACGGTGATCTTTTCCTTGTCCAGCCATTCCAGCAGGGGGATGAGGTACTTGCGGGTCAGGCCCGTGAGCTCGCGGAAGTTGTCCGGCCCCATTTCCTCGCGAGGGGAATCGGGGTCCTGGAACCAAGCCCGCACGCGGGTCACCAGCTCGGCCAGGGCCGGCGCATGGAAGTACATGTCTTCCTTCACCTTTACCAGGGTGCCCTGTTCCTGCAGCAGGGCCAGCACCGGCTGGGCCTGTTTGGGCGTCACGGCCAGGGGCTCCAGCACATCCTTGAGGTTGGGCGGGGTCAGCCCGCCGGCCACGTAGGCCTCCAGCAAGGTCTGGGAAAAGCCGGCCACGTCCGAGGCCATGGACACGGTGTGCCCGGCCAGCTTGAGCACGTCGCCCTCGGTCTCCAGATCTTTCTGCTTGAGGAGTCGTTCCACCACCAAGTGCCCCAGCCTGGGCGGAGTGGCGGCGGGCCAGGCGGCGGAAAGCGCCCCGCGGGAGAGGCCGAGCTTCATGGGCTCGCGGGCATGGAAGGCCTTGACGAAGGCCAGGGTGGCGGCGGCCAGCTGCTGCAGGGTTTCTCCGGCCACGTAACGCCGTTCTTCCTTGTCGAAGAGCAGGGCCGCCTGCCGGCCGGACATGGCCTGGAGCACGGCATCAAGCTGTTTGGTATCCAGATTGGTGCCGACCTTCAGTTCGGCCAGATTGCGGCCCAGCACGCCGGCCATGGCCAGCTGGGTGGCCACCAGGCCTTCGGCATCCCCGGCCAGCAGGGGGTCCAGGCGCTGGAGATCGGCCTCGTTGAAGCGGCGGACCTTGAAGGTCCGCGGCCTGGGCAGGGGGTTCAGCACCCGGCCGCCGGCCACAGTGCGCAGTGGGGCAAAGCTGCGGATGACAAAGCGATCCCCGTGCACGCCCACCATGGGCTCTTCAAAGCGGATCTGGCACACGCAGCCCTCGCCCGGGGCCAGGCGGTCGCGGTCAAAGAGATGGATGCGCGCCTGGGTCTCCCGCGCGCCGTGGTGAAAATGCACCTCCAGCCGGTGCTTGAGCGCCTTGGGGGACGAGGACAGGCAGGTCAGCGCCACGTCCCAGGCCAGGTGCGGCACGAGCTGGCCCGGGCGGCCCAGCACATCGCCGCGATGGATATCCGCCACCTCCAGCCCGGCCAGGTTCACGGCCGTGCGCCGGCCGGCCGGCGCCAGTTCCGTCGGGGCGCCATGGCTTTGCAGACTGCGGATTTTGGATGTCTTTCCTGATGGATACAACATCACGTCTTCACCCAGGGCCAGGTGCCCGGCAATGAGGGTGCCCGTGACCACGGTGCCATGGCCTTTCATGGTGAAGATGCGGTCGATGGGCAGGCGGACCAGGTCCGGCCGGCGGGTGGGGGCAAAAGCGGCCACCTGGGCGGCCAGGGCGGCCTTGAGTTCGGGCAGGCCCTGGCCGGTGTGGGCGGAGACCGGGAAAATGGGCGCGTTCTCCAGGAAGGTCCCCTGCAGAAAACCGGCCACGTCCTCCGTGGCCAGGGCCAGCCAGTCCTCATCCACCATGTCACACTTGGTCAGGGCCACCAGCCCCCCGGAAATCCCCAGCAACTGGCAGATTTCCAGATGCTCCCGGGTCTGGGGCATCACGCCCTCGTCGGCGGCCACCACCAGGAGCACAAAGTCAATGCCCGTGGCGCCGGCCACCATGTTCTTGACGAACTTCTCGTGCCCCGGCACGTCCACGATGGACAGCCGCTGCCCGTCCAGATCCAGGAAGGCGAAGCCCAGCTCAATGGTGATGCCGCGTTTTTTTTCTTCCACCAGACGATCGCAGTCGATGCCGGTGAGGGCCTTCACCAGGGTGGTCTTGCCGTGGTCGATGTGCCCGGCGGTGCCCATGATGACGGGGCGCATGGCAGCCTCAGTCTTCCAGGAAGGCCTTGAAGGCCTCCACGGTGGCGAAGAGGTCCGCCTTGCTGGAGAGTTCCAGGGGGCTGTGCATGGAGAGCACGCAGGGGCCCACGTCGATGACATCCATGCCGTACTGGGCCAGGAACTTGGCCACGGTGCCGCCGCCGCCAAGGTCCACCTTGCCCAGCTCGGCCATTTGCCAGGGGATGGCGCGGGCATCCAGCACGCCGCGCAGCCAGGCCACGTATTCGGCGTCGGCTTCGCTGGCGCCATATTTGCCGCGGTGGCCGGTGAACTTGGAGAAGCTGGGGCCAAACCCCAGGCGGGCGCTGTTTTTGGCATCGTGCAGCTCCTGGAAATCCGGATCCACGGGGGCGTGCACGTCGGCGGAAAGGGCCTTGCCGGCCAGCATCACGGTGCGCAGGGGCGTGCCTGGGCTCCAGGCGGCGATGAGATCTTCCAGGCAGTATTCCAGGAAGCGGGACTGGGCGCCGGTGGCGCCGTCGGAGCCGATTTCCTCCTTGTCCCAGATGAGTACCAGGGTGGTGTATTCGGGGTCCTGGGCCTGGAGCAGGGCCTCCACGGCGCAGAAGACGCAGGCGCGGTCGTCCTGGCCGTAGCCGCCGATGAGGGCCTTGTCCAGGCCGATGAACCGGGCCGGCCCCGCGGGTACGGCCTGCAGCTCTGCGGAGAGGAAGTCGGCCTCGGCAATGCCGTAGCGCTGGTGCAGCAGGGCCAGGATTCTGGACTTGACGGGATCCTTGGGCGCGTCCGCCTCCGGGGAGTCCTTGATGGCCGGCTCGTGCCCCAGGATGATATTCAGCTTTTCGGCCTCAAAGCCGTCGGCGATCTTCTGCTCATTGTGTTTCTGGGCCAGGTGGGGCAGCAGGTCCGGGATGGCAAAGGCGAAGTCGTCGTCTTCCCCCAGGACGATGTCCACCACGCGGCCATCGGCCAGGACGGCCACGCCGTGCAGGGCCAGGGGGATGGCCAGCCACTGGTACTTGCGGATGCCGCCGTAGTAGTGCGTCTTGGCGCGCAGGAGGTCGCAGTCCTCGGTGAAGGGCCGCTGCTTGAGATCCAGGCGGGGGGTATCGCCATGGGCGCCCAGTAGGCGGAAGCCCTCGGCCAGGGGCCGGCGCCCCTTGCGGGCCAGGAGCACGGTCTTGCCGCGCCAGGGGCGCAGGTATCGGGCGGCGGTGAGGTTTTCCATGTAGCCGGCGGCGGCGGCGCGGTCCACGATGTAGCGGACGGTTTCGCGCTCGGTCTTGCAAGCGGTGAGGAAGGCGAGGTAGCGCAGGGCCAGGTCGTCCATGGCCTGACGGTCTTCTGTGGACGCATAGCGCTCCCAGGCGCTTGCCGGAGTGTGAAACAGGGGATTGTCTGCCATGATAGTTCCTTATGGGATGATGGCCGCACGCAGCACCGTGGCCACGAGGGGCACTTCCTCATGCTGCAGGGTGCGCGGGTCCAGGCAAAACCGGTTGCGTTCAATGCGGCCCACCAGGGGAGGCTCGGCCTCCAGCAGGCGGCGTTGCAGTTCGTCCGGGGAGAGGCCGGGGACCTGCAGCTCCACCAGGGTGGTGGGCAGGTCGCGTTCGGGAAAGGCGCCGCCCCCCACGCGGGATGCGCCGGGACAAGTGGAGACGGTGGCGGCCGTGCCCAGCTCCCTGCGCAGCCGGCGGGCCAGGCGCGCGGCGTTGCGGGCCAGCTCCTCGTGGGTCATGGCCAGCATGCGCAGGGTGGGGATGCGTTCCCGGGCCCGGGCGGGGTCCAGGTACAGCCGCAGGGTGGCCTCCAGGGCGGCGAGGGTCATTTTGTCAATGCGCAAGGCCCGGTTGAGGGGATTCTTTTTGATGGGGTCGATGTACCGCTTGCGGCCCAGGATGAGCCCGGCCTGGGGACCGCCGAGGACCTTGTCCCCGCTGCAGGTCACCACGTCCGCCCCCTGGGCCAGGGTCTCGCGCACCGTGGGTTCGCCATGCAGGCCGATGCTGGAGAAATCAAAGAAGGTGCCGCTGCCCAGGTCTTCCAGCACGGGCAGGCCGTGGCGGTCGCCGATCTCCCGCAACTCCGCCAGGCCCACTTCCTTGGTGAAGCCGATGATGCGGAAGTTGGAGGTGTGGACCTTGAGCAGAGCGGCCGTCTGGTCGGTGATGGCGTTCTCGTAGTCCCGGGGATGGGTGCGGTTGGTGGCTCCCACCTCCCGGAGGATGGCGCCGGACCGGGCCATGACATCCGGAATGCGAAAGGAGCCGCCAATCTCCACCAATTGCCCGCGGGAGACGATGACCTCCTGCCCCTGGCACAGGGTGGCCAGCATGAGCAGCACGGCGGCGGCGTTGTTGTTCACCACCAGGGCGGCCTCGGCCCCCGTGAGGCGGCACACCAGGGCCTCCACGTGGCTGTAGCGGCTGCCGCGTTCGCCGGAATCCAGGTCGAATTCCAGATTCGAATAATACCGATTGGCCTGGGTCACGGCCTGGATGGCCTCCTCGGCCAGCAGGGAGCGGCCCAGGTTGGTGTGCACCACCACCCCCGTGGCGTTGAGCACCCGGCAGAAGTGCGGCTGCCCGGCCCGGCGCACAAAGGCCGCCAACTGAGGCAGGAGTACGGCGTCGGCCAGCTGGGCCTCGCTGTTGATCCGGCCATCCTTGATGGCGGCGCGCACCATGTCCAGGAACGCCGTGGCGGCGTCCTTGCGCAGATCCCGGGGCAGGGCGGCCAGGAGGGGATCGGCCTCCAGGTGCTGCAGGGCAACGTCCATGGACGGCAGGTGGCGAAACAGCGTGGAGGGCGTGGGCATGGCGGTGCGCGGCTCGTGTTGGGGTTACGGGGCTGCCTGCCAGGGACCCAGCAGGTGGGGAGCGAGCTTAAAGAACTCCGCCAGCAAATACAAGGAGCCGCAGCACAGTACCGGGGCCTCGGCCGCGGGGTCCAGGGCCGCAAGCACCTCCGGCAAGACGCCGCCTGCCCGCACGCGATCCCCAAAGGCCGGCCGCAGCCGGGCCACCACCTCCGCCGCGGGCATGGAGCGGGAGGATTCGGGCAGCTCGGGCACCACGCATTGCCCGGGCACCAGCCGGGCCAGCCCGGGCGTTATGGCCGCCAGATCCTTGTCCTTGAGGCAGGTGAAGACGAGATCCCGCGGCCGACGCTCCGGGCGCGGCAGGCCGGCCAGGGCCCGCTCCAGGATGGCCAGGGCCGGGGCATTGTGGGCGGCGTCCAGGAGCATGGCCGGGTGCACCCCCGCCACGGCCGGCACGCGTTGCAACCGGCCGGGCAACCAGGTGCGGGCCAGGCCTTCCCGGGAGTTGGCCACGTCCCTGGGCCAGCCGTGCCGACCGGCCAGCACCAGCCAGGCGGCCATGGCCAGGCGGGCGTTCATGGCCTGATGCGGGCCGGGCAGGCCCAGGGCCAGGGGGGCGGGACCTTCGCCGGCCAGGGGGTCTGGCAGGGGGTAGAAGCCGAAATCGGGATCAAATCCCCGGGGCAGGCGGATTTCGAACAGCTGGGCCTGACGGGCGGCGGCCACGCGCTCCAGCCGGAACATGGCCCGCGGGTCCTGGGGCACGGCCAGGACGATGCCCTGCTCCGGCACGGCCCGGGCCTTGTCTGCGGCAATGGCCGAGAGGGACGGTCCGATGACGTCGGCATGGTCCATGCCGATGGAGGATACCAGGAGCATCTCCCGCGGCGCGGCGGTGGTGGCGTCTCCCCCGCCGCCCAGGCCGGCCTCCAGGATGATGAGGTCCACGTCCTCTTCCTGGAACCACCACAGGGCCATGGCCAGGGTGAGCTCAAAATAGGTGAGGGATGGTCCGGTGGGGGTGTGCAGCACGGCGTTGGCCGCGGCCACCCAGAATTCCGCGGGGATGGGCTCCAGGCCGAAGTCGTCCACCAGCACCATGCGTTCGCGCGGGTGCAGCAGGTGCGGGGAGGTGAACAGCCCCACCTGCAGCCCCTGAGCCGCGGCGATGTGGGCCAGGAAACAGGCCGTGGATCCCTTGCCGTTGGTGCCCACCACCTGCACCGTGGGGATGCGGGGGCTATCCAGGGCCAGGGCCTGCAGGCAATGGCGGATGCGGTCCAGGGTCAGTTCCATGTGGAAGAAGCCGCGGGAGGCCAGCCAGGCATCCACCTCGTCGGCGCTGGCCAGGGGAATCGGGGGGGCCTGGGGAGCCTGGGGGGCCTGGGGAGTAGGGGACGGGATGGAACGGGATGGAGTCATGCAAAACACGCGTGCCGTGGTCGGGACAAAGGGTGATGCGGCAAGGAATCGGATTTACAAGAAGGACGGAACGGGGTAAAGTACCGAGTTTCAAGCCGCGCCGGCCCCCCCGGCGCACCCCGCCCCCGCACGCGCGCCCGTAGCTCAGTTGGACAGAGCAGGAGCCTTCTAAGCTCTTGGCCGGGAGTTCGAATCTCTCCGGGCGCGCCAATGATTCCAGTGCATTACAGTCCAAGCATGCCATGCCTGCTGTGCCGTTGGTACAGAAATGGTACACGCTTGCGTTCATCAAGGCAATCTGGCTGTACGACAGCGTTTGCTTTTATCACAACCTGCACGTGCTTTTATCACCTCCTGTCGAGGGGTGGATTATGCACGGCACGGTGTTTGCTTA
>JAIWOE010000281.1 GCA_020217165.1 Desulfovibrio sp.
CGTCTGGACCATGCCCCCCAGGAACTGCTGGCAGTGCTGGACCACAGCCGCCAGCTGACCCGTCAATCCCACGGCGCCTTCGACATGACCATCGCCCCGGTGGTGGCCCTGCTGGAACGCTCCCACGGCAGTCCCGATCCCGCCGAACTGCGGGCAGCCCTGGAGCTGGTGGATGCCTCCAGACTTCGCCAGGAAGCCAGCTCCCTGCGCCTGGATGCCTCGGGCATGGCTGTGACCCTGGACGGCATTGCCAAGGGGTACATCGCCGATTGTGCCGCCGACATCCTGCGCCGCCATGGCGTGGCGCATTTTTGCCTCAACGCCGGCGGGGACATCCGCGTCCAGGGATCTCCGGAAGGACGGTCCGGCGGCCGGCCCTGGCGCGTGGCCATCGAGGACCCCGCCAAGCACCAGGACTACCCCGATGTGCTCAACCTGGCCGATGGCGCAGTGGCCACCTCCGGCGGATACGAAATCTTCTTCAATGCCGAGAAATCCGCCCACCACTTGGTTGACCCCGCCACCGGCCGTTCCCCACGGCAGGTCAGGAGCGTCAGCGTCCAGGCGCCCACGGTGATGCAGGCCGATGGCCTGGCCACCGCCCTGAGTGTCATGCCCCCGCGGCAGGCCATGGCCCTGGTCGCCATGCTTCCACGACATGAATGCCTGCTCCTCACCGCGGATGGCGGGCGCCTGTCCACCCCCGGCTGGGGCCGCCAACGGGTGTAATTCCGCCCGAGCCTCTGGGAGGCTCCTCCGCCATTGTTGCCCAAGGCCGGCGCGAACCCACGTCGGCCTTGCCATTTCTTGACCGCCACCCGGCGGCATGGCATCGTAGTTCCATCCTGCTGAATGCGCCCCGCTTCACACGCAACCTCCCGTTGTGCCATGGCAGTCATACTGATTATCGACGACGACGTCCAAATTTGCGAGACCATGCAGCGCATGGTGGCCCGGGCTGGACACAGTGGCCTTGCGGCCTCGACCCTAGCCAACGGCCTTGCATTATTACGCACCACACCCGTTGATATCGTGTTCCTGGACGTTCGTCTGCCCGATGGTGACGGTCTTGAGGCCCTGCCGGCCATCCTGGATGCACCCTCCCGCCCGGAAGTCATTGTCCTCACCGGGCAGGGCACCGTCGACGGCGCTGCCACCGCCATTCATGGCGGTGTGTGGGATTATCTGGTCAAGCCCATGTCCCTTCAGGAAACTTTGCAACGCCTGGAGCGGGCCCTGGCCTACCGGGAAAGCAAGCACGCCAAGGAAATGGCCCCCCTGTGCCTGGACAATGTGGTGGGGGTGAGCCCGGGTTTCCGCGCCTGCCTGGACCTGGTGGGCAAGGCTGCCCGAAGCGAGGCCCCCGTGCTGCTGGTAGGCGAGACCGGCACGGGCAAGGAACTCATGGCCCGGACCATCCATTGCAACAGCCAGCGGCGGGATAAGCCCTTTGTGGTGGTGGACTGCGCAGCGCTTTCGGAAACCCTGTTGGAGAGCCTGCTTTTCGGCCACAAAAAGGGGTCGTTCACCAGCGCCCATGCGGATTCCCTGGGCCTCATCCGCGCCGCGGACCAGGGGGTGTTGTTCCTGGACGAAATCGGAGAACTTTCCCTCAATGCCCAAAAGACCTTCCTGCGCGTGCTGCAGGAAAAACGCTTCCGACCCGTGGGAGAAATCCGGGAATTTGCCAGCGATTTCCGTCTGGTTGCCGCCACCAATCGCAACCTGGACACCATGATTGAGGATGGCTCCTTCCGCAGCGATTTGTTTTTCCGCCTCAGGACCATGGAAATTCATCTGCCGCCCCTGCGGCAACGGCCCCAGGACATCACCCTGCTGGCCATGTACCGCGTGGGGGCCCTGGCCCAGGCCTATGGCATGCCCCGCAAATCCCTGGATCCGGAATTCCTGGAGCATTTGCGCCTGTACCAGTGGCCGGGCAACGTGCGGGAGCTCTTTGCCATGATGGAAACCGCGTTCGTAGCCGGGTGGGACAGCGACGTCCTCTACCCCCGCCACCTGCCCAGCGCCCTGCGCATTGCCGTGGCCCGGCGCAAGCTGGAGCGCGATGGCAACGGCCACGCCCCTGCCGGTGCCCCCCCCCCGGCCGCGGCGCCAGATGCTTCATCCCCCGCAGGCACGACCCCTCAGCCACCAACCTCACTGCCCGTGACGACTGCGCCACACCTGGCCCCACCCCCTGGGGCAACGGCGCCCAGGCCCCTTCCTTCCGCCAGCCTGCCTGCCCCCTGCCTCCCCCTTGCCGGGACCGATGACGACTTCCCCTCCCTTAAGGCATTCAAAGCCTCCATGGAAGGCGTATACTTGGAAGCGCTGCACCAACGCACCCAGGGGGATGTGGATCGCATGACCGCCATTTCCGGCCTTTCCAAATCCCACCTGTACGCCTTGCTCAAAAAGCATCATCCTGCCCGCTGAGCCCTTGCCGCCTGTCTGAAATTTCAGAATTGTACATAACAGTTTGATTTTAAATTTATTCTGAAAAAAAAGACAATGCTTTCCGCAAAATTCTCCTGCGCTTTTGCGACAGGAGGTGATATGGTGGTGTCAAGGCAAAAAGCATTCTTTTTTTTCAGAATGACTTTTTCAAACTCCCGAAAATACGCGTTATTTCATTCTGGCACCTCTCTTGCTATTACAGGACGGAACATGCCAGGCGCAGGTGGAGCGACTCGTCTGGCGGCAGGCATCCGTTATGTTCCGTGACAGGCTTGCATCCCTGCACGGCCCTTCAACTTCACAGTTTTTCGGGAGGTAGTATGTCTATCGGCATGTTGGCACTCATAGCATTCTTGCCCATCCTGCTGGCATTGATTCTGATGTCCGGCATGCGTTGGCCGGCCACCAAAGCCATGCCCCTGGCCTGGCTGGTTACGGCCGTGGCCGGTGTCGCCATCTGGAAAATGGACGTAGGCTTTGTCATCGCGGCCACGCTTTCCGGGTTTGGCGGTGCGTTCAACGTGCTGGTGATCGTGTTCGGGGCCATTTTGATCCTGTACACCCTGCGTGACTCCGGCGGCATGGAGACCATCAACTGCGGCTTCCATGGCCTCTCCCGGGACCGCCGCGTGCAGATGATCATCATCGCCTTCGTGTTCGCCGCCTTCATCGAAGGCGCTGCCGGCTTTGGCACGCCCGCGGCCATCGCCGCCCCGCTGCTGCTCTCCCTGGGCTTCCCGCCCCTTGCCGCAGCCATGGTCTGTTTGATCCTCAACTCCATGCCCGTGACCTTCGGCGCCGTGGGCACGCCCCTCATCGTGGGCATGACACCGGTGAAGGAAAAGGTGACGGAAGCCATTGCCGCCAACCCCGATCTGACCTTCCACACCTGGGACCAGTTCCTCAAGCTCCTGGGGCAGTGGGCCTCCATGCTGCACCTGGTGATGATCTTCATCCTGCCCCTGTTCACCCTGGGCCTGCTGACCATGTTCTTCGGCAAAAAGCGCAGCTTTGCCGAAGGTCTTGGCGCCTGGAAGTTTGCCCTGTTCGCCTCCGTGTGCTTTGGCGTGCCCTACTTTGCCACGGCCCAGCTCATCGGCGTGGAATTCCCGGCCCTGCTGGGCGGCCTCATCGGCCTGGGCCTGGTGGTGACCGGCGCCAAAAAGGGCCTGTTCCTGCCCAAGGAAACCTGGGACTTCGCGCCCCAGTCCGAATGGGAAAAGGAATGGACTGGCGACATCAAGGCTGAAGACAAGTGCACCTACACTGCGCACATGAGCCAGGCCCGCGCCTGGACGCCCTATGTGCTCATCGGCCTCATCCTGGTGGTTACCCGTATCGGCGATCTGGGTGTCAAGCAGCTGCTCACCTCCCCGGCCGTGACCATCGCCGTGAAAGACATCATGGGCTACAAGGGCGTGAACTGGGTGTGCTCCATCCTGTACCTTCCCGGCACCATTCCCTTTGTGCTGGTGGCCATCATGACCATCTTCATCCACCGGATGCCCAT
>JAIWOE010000282.1 GCA_020217165.1 Desulfovibrio sp.
CACATCCTCCAGGGTGTGGTGGGCGTCCACCTCCAGGTCGCCGGTGCAGGTGAGTTCGATGTCGAACCCGGCCCAGAAGGCGAGCAGGGTGACCATATGATCGGCAAAGCCCCAGCCGGTGGAGACGCTGGCCGTGCCGGTCCCGTCCAGGACCAGGCGCAAGGCAATCTGCGTCTCCCGCGTGTTGCGTTCAATATGACCGTGACGTGGTTGCATCAGTGCAGCTATGCCTGTTTTTTGGTGGGCGGTCAAAGCAAACTCCCCCATCGCGCGCCCTGGGCTCCGGTGGTCAGGAGGCGCGGCGAGGCGGGGCCTGGGGACGAGGCGGGGGTGGGCCTTCCGGTTGCCTGTTCTGGGGGAGCCTGGCTTCGGGCCGCTTGCCTTCGGACTGCCGGGGCAGCGCCTGGAGCAAGGCGGCGCACAGGATGCGCAGGTCTCCCCGCACGGAGCGGCACAGGGTGTACTCCTGTTCCACCACGCGTTTCTGGGTAAAGGTCAGGGGAATACCCCGAAGTCTGGCCCAGGGGGGCACCAGCCCCACCGGCGCCAGGAAACGCACGCGCTGCCAGGACTCCCGCAGCAGCCCGGCTGATCGCGGGGGCAGGGGTTCCGTGCCCACCAGCCGCAGCCGGCCCATGAGCACATCCCACAGGGACGGCAAATGCCGCAGGAAGAGCCGTTGGGAACTGAAGGTGCGCATGCGGAAGCGCCGCAGCCGCATCTTGCCGTCGGCAGTTTCCCGCGCCTCGCCAGAGACGGTGGCCATGCAGATGAGCCGCTTGCGCGGCTGGGCCAGGTGCAGGGCGTACATGCCCAGCAATACGGGGGAACACAGCACCAGCACCGCGGCGGCCAGGGCGCGCTGCGCCAGGACATTCAGGTTGTCTAGGGGGGGCTGCGCCGGCTGGGCGCCCAGAAAATGCGGATCCGCCGCCAGGGCCATGGCCAGATCCGGCATGCGGATGAGCAGCCCGGCCTGGATGACGGCCCGGTCCACATGCTGTAACGGACCGACGACGCAGTCGCGCAGGGCCACGGTATCACGCAGGGCCGAGGCTCGTTCCACCACGGTGCCCGGGGCCAGGCAGACGCCGGGACCGATTTCCGCATCCCGGCAGATGTGGCAGCCATCCCCCAGCAGCACCGGCGCTCGCAGGCGGGCCGTGGGGTGGATGTGGCAGCCCCGACCCACAAACACGCCGGCCTCTATCCGGGTGCCCGGGCGATCCGTCCCTTCCAGTTCTTTGCGCAGGATGCGCAGCACGCAGCGGTGAAAATCCACCAGCCCTTCCAGGGGGGCCACGGTGACGCCGGCCTCGCACACGCCCACACGCGCCCCGGCGTCCACCAGGGCCTTGGCCAGGGTGGTGAAGTCGTCGCAGCCCAGGGTGGCCGGCAGGCCCAGCACGGCCTGGTTGCAGCAAAACAGCTTTGGGGCCGAGGCCGGGGGCTTCTGGTTGGGTTCGCCCGCCACCACGGTGCAGGCGTTGCGTTGGCGGCGGTGTTCTTCCAGAAGCAGTCCCAGGGAGGGGCCGGTGAGGTGCGGGAAAGGCAGCACCAGGAAGTCCTCGCCCAGGTGCCCGCGCAGGCGGGTGAGGGATTCCATGAGGGTGCCCTCGCCGCGGGGGAGCCACTCCACGACCAGACCCTGGGGCAGGCGGCCGCGCACCAATTGCATGGCTTCCAGATCTCCGGGATCATGCAATAAATGACAACGGGTGATGCCGCCGGCGGCCAGGCCCTCCAGCATGCGCAGCAACAGTGGGCGATTGGCCAGGGGCAACAGCCAGAATGGAGATTGCCGGCCCATGGCCGGGGGCAGGGGCAGACGCGGTGCAAGGAAGACGCAGGCGTCCATGGCTAGGGTTCCACGCCAATGCCCACGCGGCAGGCCACTGGGCGCATGGCATCGATGGAAAGGGCCAGGAACTCATCCAGGGTGAGCCCCAGCCGTTCGCACTCCCGGATGCGTTCCCGGTCCACATTGGCGGCAAAGGCCTTGTCTTTCATTTTTTTCTTGAGGGAGGATGCCTTCATGCCATCAAACCCCTGAGGCCGGACCAGGGCCGAGGCAAAGACAAGCCCGGTCACGGACTCCGCGCACCGCAGGGCAAGGTCGATGGGCGCCTCGCAGGCCACGCCGGTGTGCTCCTGATTGTGGGCCAGAATGGCGTGCAGGGCCTGGGGTGGCAGGGCATCGCCCAGCATCTCCACGGCCATGGGGCCATGGCGGGCGGGGTCGTGCTTGGTGTGGGGGAAGTCCAGATCGTGCAACAACCCGGTGCGGGACCACAGTTCCTGATCCTCCGGCGAGAGCCGTGCGGCCAGGGCGGCCATCACGGCCTCGCTGGCCTGGGCGTGGTTGAGCAGGGACTGGTCCGGATCCTGGGCCTTGAGCAGGTGCAGGGCGTCGTCTCGACTGAGCATGGGGGTTCTCCGTGGCGTCTTTCTTGTGTCAGGCTGCGAAAAAATGCAAGCGTGGGGATGACACTTCCGCCCAGGGCCGGCTTGCCGTTTTGGCGGAAATGCAGTACTCGCGGCGGATGGTTCCAGACGAGACGCACATCCCCACTCCAGAAGATCCGGCCCTGCATTCCGCATCGCCCTTGCCTACGGAGCATTCGCGCCCAGCGCTCCCTGGCGACGAGCCCGGCGAATCGCCCGACCCGTCAACGGATGAGGTGGCTCCCTCCGAGGCCCTGACGAAGCATGCAGCGCAGCCAGACACCATGCCAGACGCCATGCCAGACGCGCCGGAAGACGCTCCGGAAGACGCCCCGGTGTCCCCGCCCATGGCTGGCGACCGCGTGCTGGGCATCAAGTTCCGCGAACATGGGCAGTTGTATTTCTTTCACGCCGCCGGGCTCGCCCCCATCCCCGGGGAACATGTGGTGGTGGAGACGGAGCAGGGATTGTCCATGGGGCAGGTGGTGCTGGCCCTGGACCGCCGCGACCAGATTCCGTCGGATTACGCCAAGGACCTCATCGGGCAGGAACTCAAGCCCATCCTCAGACTGGCCGATGCCGCAGACCTGGACCGCCACGCCGAAAACCTGGACCGTGGCCGCGATGCCTGGCACGTCTGCCGCCGGCTGGTGCGCGAGCACGGCCTGGACATGAAGCTGGTGGATGTGGAGGTCCTGCACGACCAGTCCAAAATCCTGTTTTATTTCACGGCGCCCAACCGCATCGATTTCCGGGAGCTGGTGAAGGATCTGGTCAAGGAATTCCATACCCGCATCGAGCTCAGGCAAATCGGCGTGCGGCACGAAACGCAGATGATCGGCGCCATAGGCAACTGTGGATTGGTCTGCTGCTGCCGCCAGTTCCTGCGCAAGTTCGCCCCGGTGACCATCAAGATGGCCAAGGAGCAGAACCTGTTCCTGAACCCCACCAAAATTTCCGGCATGTGCGGCCGGTTGCTGTGCTGCCTGTCCTTTGAGCAGGAGAACTACGAGCAGTTCCACAAGCAGTGCCCCAAGATTGGCAAGAAATATCTCACCACCATGGGGCCGGTGAAGGTGTTGCGGGCCAACTTTTTCCGCAATTCCTTGAGCGTCTATGTGGAAGGCGACGAGGAACGCGAGGTGACGCTGGAGGATTGGGAAGCCATGGACCCCCGGCGGCCGGACCCCAATCAGCAACAGCAGATGCAACAGGAGCAGGCGGCCAGGGCTGCCAGACCAGACCGTTCGGACCGGCCAGATCGTGCTGACCGGGCAGATCGGCAGGATCGAGGCAGCCGGGCAGACCGCAGCGAGCGCGGTGCACGTCCTAGCAGCCCGGGCCAAGCCCCGCGCCCGGATCGACCACGGCCGGACAAGCCCCGCAAGGAGCGCATCCGTGAGGAACGCCGCCAGGAACAGAGCCAGCAGGCCCAGGCAGACACCCAGCTCGTGCCGCGTGCGCAACACTTGCCCGCCCTGACCGCGCCCCCGGCCGGGCCGCACCATCCCGCCCCAGGTT
>JAIWOE010000283.1 GCA_020217165.1 Desulfovibrio sp.
ATCATTACGACGACGCCGCTCGCATCGCCGACCACCTGCTGGGCACGGTGCGCATCCCCTTTGCCCTCTCGGGCCAGGAACTGGTGACCACGGCCAGCATTGGCATTGCCGGCAGTCACATTGCCTATGACAAGCCTGAGGACGTGCTGCGCGATGCGGATACCGCCCTGCACCGGGCCAAGCTGCGCGGCAAGGCCCGCTACGAAGTGTTCGACCAGGACATGCACCTCAAGGCCCGCCAGCTCATGCAGCTGGTGACGGACCTGCGCCTGGCCATCCGCAACCGGGAATTTGTGGTCCACTACCAGCCCATCATCTCGCTGAAAACAGGGCACGTCCGCGGGTTCGAGGCTCTCATTCGCTGGATGCACCCCGAACGGGGCATGGTCAGCCCCGTGGAGTTCATCCCCATTGCCGAGGAATCCGGCCTCATCGTGCCCATCGGGCAGTGGGTGCTGCTGGAAGCCTGCGCCACCATGAGCCGGGTTTCCCGGGAACTGCGCGAGCAGTCTGGAGATTCCCCGTGCCTGATGCTCTCCGTCAACCTTTCGGGCAAGCAGTTCAGCCAGGAAGACATGTTCGATCAGGTCAAGCGGGTACTGGACGAGACCGGCTTCCCGGCCCAGTGTCTCAAGCTGGAGCTCACCGAAAGCGTGGTCATGGAGAACGCCCAGACCGCTGTGGCCCTGCTGCAGCGACTCAAAACCCTGCAGGTGCAAATCTCCATCGACGATTTCGGCACCGGCTATTCGTCCCTCTCCTACCTGCAACGCTTCCCCGTGGACATGCTCAAGATCGACCGCTCCTTTGTGAGCCGGATGAGCCATGGCAGCGAAAACATGGAGATTGCCCGCACCATCGTGGCCCTGGCCCACAGCCTGGACATGAAGGTGGTGGCCGAAGGGGTGGAAACCTTTGAGCAGGCCCAGCTGCTGCGTGACCTGGGCTGCGAATACGCCCAGGGCTACTACTACGCCAAGCCCATGGACCTGGAGGCCCTGCGGGCCAATGGGCTGTTCGGCAAACAATTCAACCTGGATATCCCCCTGGAATAACATGCGTCTGGCCTGCTGGAACGTCAACGGCATCCGCGCCGCCCGCGGCAAGGGCTTTGGGGACTGGTTCGCCTCGCAGCAGGCGGACGTGGTCTGCCTGCAGGAAACCAAGGCCCACCCGGACCAGCTGGCCCCGGAGGAACGCCAGCCCCAGGGCTGGTGGAGCGCCTGGCACTGGGCCACCAAGAAAAAAGGCTATTCCGGCGTGGCCTGCTTTGCCAAAACCCCGCCCCTGGCCTATACCCTGGACATGGCCGACGAGCGTTTCCACGGCGAGGGCCGCTGCATCAACCTGGAATATCCCGCCTTTCACCTACTCAACATCTACTTCCCCAACGGGCAGATGAACCAGGAACGCCTGGACTACAAGATGGCCTTTTACGACGCCTTCCTGGACCATGCCCAGGCCCTGCGCCGCACCAAGCCCGTGGTGATCTGCGGAGACTTCAACACCGCCCACACCGAGCTGGACATCGCCCGGCCCAAGGAAAACGAGAAGACCTCCGGCTTTTTGCCCATGGAACGCGCCTGGATGGACCGTTTCGAGGCCGCCGGGTATGTGGACACCTTTCGCCACCTGCACCCTGGCGAAAAGGACCATTACACCTGGTGGAGTTTCCGGGCCAACGCCCGCGCCCGCAACGTGGGCTGGCGCATCGATTACTGCTATGTTTCCGCCGAGCTGACCGACGCCATCACCAAGGCCTGGATCGAACCGCAGGTCATGGGATCGGACCACTGCCCCATCGGCCTGGAGCTCTCCCTCCCCCTCACCTGAGCAGACAACTGCGGCCCTGCTCCGGGCCCGGGCCGTGCTCCCGACGCACACGGGGAGTCCGGTCCAGCCAGAACATCACCGCCAGCATGCCCACCGTGGCCAGCAGCAGCATGGCCGAGCCGTACAGCCAGAACAGCAGGGGCATCAAGAAATAATAGGCCCGCAACCCATTGTGAAAATGCCGGGCTGCGCGGTTGAGTTCCAGGGCGGCAAACTCCATGGCCGGACCGCGGGCCGCCTCGTCCGTTGGGATGTTAATAAGAAATCCCAAATGGTTGTACAACCTCACGGACATGGAAAAGCTGAAAAAGGCCCCAAAGAGATTCACCACCAGCAGCAGCAGTTTCAGGCCGAACAGGCTCTGGGGTGCGGCGTCCAGGGTGGTCAGCAGATGCCATGTCTGGGTCAGCCGGCCGGTCTGGCTGGCCATGGAGAGCACCCCCACGGCCAGGATAATGGCCGTGGAGGCCAGAAACGTGGCGGCCATGGTGGCGTTGCGCAGGGTCTGGACGGCCAGCAACTCCTTTTGCTCCGTCATGATGCTCACCACCCAGGCCTTGCGAGCCATTTCCGTGTAGGCCTGCATGGTGTAGAGGGGGTCGCGCCGCAACTGCAGGCGCAGGAACACATGGTAGCAACAGTACAGGCTCACGGCCCCCAGCAGGCAGACAAGGTCCGTAACATGGATGGCCAGCAAGACAAGCGCGGTGGAAATGGACGACGCGACCATCATGCCGCCAACAGATGCAAGGAGATGGTCAACCCCCGGCCCTCTCGGCTGCGCAAATGCACCATGCCCCCGAAGTCCTCCACGGTCTTTTTGACCATGGCCAGCCCCAGCCCGGCTCCGCTCTCCTTGGTGGTGAAAAACGGGCTGAAGGCCTTCTGGATGGCCTCGTCGCTCATGCCGTGCCCCTGATCCACCACCTCCAACACCACCATGCCGTTGTGCTCATGATCCATGCCCAGGCGCACCAGCACCTGCCCGCCGCCGGGCATGGCCTCCACAGCGTTCTTGATGCAGTTGACCAGACACTGGGACAGCCGCGTGGCCTCGCCCTTGACCGAGGGCGTTTCCTCCAGCTGCTCAAAGCGAATCTCGTACCCCTGGCTGGCGTAGCCCAGGTGCATAAAGGAGGTGGTGTCCTGGACAATCTTGGCCAAATCCACCACCCCGGTTTCCTCGGCCGAAGGCTTGGCGAAATCCAGGATGCTCTTGAGCATGGATTCCAATCGCTTGGACTCCTGGACGATGATCTCCAGCTTTTCCTTCTGGCTATCCGAAAGATTCTCCGCCTGGCGCAGGCGGTTGGCAAACCCGGCGATGGCGAAGAGGGGATTGCGGATCTCATGGGCCAGGTACATGCTCATCTCCCCCACTACGGCCAGCTTTTCCTGATGCTGCTGGGACCGCTCCCGGCGGGTGCGCTCGGTGATGTCCCGCCGGATGAGCAGAATGTTCGCCAAGTTCCCTTGCGGGCTCAGGATGGGGTAACTGTAGAGCCGGTAGTAGCGCAGCTCCCCGCTTTCGGAAACGCGGGTCATCATGGCCTCGGCCGACTCCCCGGTGCGCAGGGTGGCATGGAAGGGGCAGGCCTCGTTGTGGGACTCGCAAAACAGCTGCCCGGGCTCCACATGCTCCACCAGCCAGCACGGTCGGCCGATCAGCTTCTCCCGGGGCAGGCCGGAATGGGCGGCGGCGTGGCGATTCAGGTCCACCACGCGACCGTCGCGGTCCAGGAGCATGATGTCCTCGCGCATCTCGTCCATGATGGTCTGCATCAAGGCCTGCTGCCGGTCCAGGCGCTGGCGGCAGTGCTGGGAGGTCTGCAGCATGTTGTGCAGGCCGCAGAAGAAGATGGCCGCGGGCTGATCCACCAGGGACACCGTGGCTGGCAACCGCTCCCGCAGGGACTTGGTCTTCAGGGGACTGCACGTCAGCTCGATGACCAGGGTGATGTCCGGATGTGCAGCGTAGAGCTCTTCCCAGGTGTCATACAGGGGGGTGCCGAGCTGGAGCAGATACTTGCGTTTGGAGGGGGAATCCCCCACTTCCGCCGCGCCGGCCAGCACCATTTCGGGCACGAAGTCGTGGTAGTCCGTGTTGTGGATGAGTTCCATGATGGACA
>JAIWOE010000284.1 GCA_020217165.1 Desulfovibrio sp.
TCCATCAAGGAGCAGATTTTCACCCTGCCCGGCGCCACCATTATCCACAGTGGGCACGGCGAGCCTTCCACCGTGGATGACGAGCGTACGCACAATCCCTATCTCAGCGACTTCTAGGGGGCAGCCATGGACACCGTGACGGTTGATCTGCTGGACAAATGCTGAAGATTGGTGCTGGAGATCGGGTGGCATCTCCGTCACACCAACGCCTCGCGCGTGGACGTGCTGGTGCAGGGTCGGCATCGGGAAGAATGCCATGAGGTGCTGCGCCTGGAGCCATACTGGCGGGTGGAGGAGGGGGACGCCGAGGACCTGCCGCCCGGCGCGGCGCGGTTCATCTACCGGCGTCTCCGGGGCAGGTAGCAGTGCCTCGCCAAGGGGGGAGCTTGATGGAAAACGCTGTGGTTGGCTATGCGTGCAGCCCGCGGCCCAAGGGGAACAGTGACGCTGCCCTGGCCCTGCTCCTGGCGGAGTGCGCCGCGGTGGGAGTGCCGGCGGAACGCCTGTCCCTGCGCAGTGCCTGTGTTCTGCCCTGCCTGGGGTGCCAGCGCTGTGCCCTGCCGCCGGGGGGCCTCTGCGTGCAGTCTCCCAAGGATCAGAGCGCTCAGCTCTTTGCACCCCTGCTCACGGCCCCGGCCGTCTGCTTTGCCGCGCCCATCTATTTCTATCATCTCCCCTCGGGGTTCAAGGCCTTCATCGACCGGGCCCAGAGCTTTTATGCCCGCAGGGAACGGGGAGACGCGGTCATGCGCGCCCTGCCACCGCGCAAGGCGTATGTGGTGCTCGTGGCGGGCCGGACCAGGGGGGAGCGGCTGTTCGAGGGCGCATTGCTGACCCTCAAGTACTTTCTGGAGCCCTTCAACATCACCCTGGCTGACCCCTGCCTGCTGCGCGGGGTGGACCAGCCCGGCGACCTCGCCCGGCTGGCCATAGACGAAGTGACCGCCTACGCCCGCGCCGCGGCCGCGGCCATGCGCGCCCTCTCGCCATGACCATGCTGCAGGTCGTCCGCGCCGTGGCCGCGCAGCTGGGCATTGCGCCGGGGCGCTGCCGGCACTGCCTGGAGCGGCAGGCGGAGACATCCCTGGGACTGTGCAATCACTGCGCCGGGGCCTTTGCCCCTCGCACCGGGGGCTATTGCAGCCGCTGCGGGGAAGTGTTCGCCCTTGCCGACGAACCACCACGCCTGTGCAGTGCCTGCCTGCACCGGCCGCCGCCCTTTTCCGCCACGTTCCTGTACGGCGTGTACGATGGCGCATTGCAAGAAACCATCATTCAGTATAAATATCACGGCAGGCATTCCGTGGAACGACTGCTGCAAGGGCTGCTGTTGCAGGCCTATGCCGGCGGGCGCACGCGGCTGGCCGGCCCGTGGCCAGCCCACGATTGCGTGGTGCCCATGCCATTGCATCCCGGCCGGCTCAGGGAACGCGGCTTCAACCAGAGCCTGGAACTGGCCCGCCCCCTGGCGGCGGCGCATCGCATCCCCCTGTTGGCGCAGGGGCTTGCCCGTTCCCGGGCCACGGCGCCCCAGGCCGGGTTTTCTCGGGTCCAACGGCAGGAAAATGTCCGGGATGCGTTCACCGTGCCGCGGTCGGCCCTGCTGGCTGGCCAGCGCGTGCTGCTGGTGGACGACGTGATGACCACCGGCGCCACGGCCGCGGCGGCCGCCTGGGCCTGCCTGCAGGCAGGCGCCGCGCGGGTGGACTGCTGTGTGCTGGCCAGGGCGTGACAGAATGCCCCGACGGAACACGATGGAGCGAGGGCTCGCCGCATTTCGGGCGGGCATCCAGAGGAGTATCGACGCATGCACACCTCCCTTCGGCAGCCCCTGGCGGCCTTGATCCTCATCCTGCTGTGCGCCGCGGTACTGGGTGCGGCTGCGCCGGCCCTGGCATCCACGGGCGGACCTGCCGGCGGCACGGGGGTGGATCCCGTCTGGACACCGCTCATGCGCCAGCTTGTGGCCGACGGCTTTGATGCCCGGGACATCCAGCGCATGTTCGCCACACCGGGCCTGACCTACGGCCCCGAATTCATGGGCAAGAAAATGCGGGCTCTGTACATCTCCAAATACGCCCCCGCCATGCCCGCACCCAAGGCCGAGGTGGACCCCCGCCGCCGCAAGCGCAGCATCTATGATGCGCACATCCCCCCCGAGCGCCTGGCCACGGTGCGCTACCTTTACTGGGAGAACCAGGAGGTGCTGCACCGCGTGGAGCGCGAATACGGCGTGCCGCGGGAAATCATCCTGGCCTTCATGGTCATTGAAACCCGCGTGGGCGACTACCTGGGCGAACAGAAGGCCTTCCGTTCCCTGGCCAGCATGGCCGCCACCCGCACTTACCCCGCCGTGGCCTCGCACCTGAAGCAGTTTCAGGTGACCGACCCGCAGCGACAATGGGTGGAGCAGCGCATGAACGAAAAGGCCAACTGGGCCTACACCCAGCTCAAGGCCCTCATCAAGTACGCCACGGCCAACCGCATGGATCCCGTGCGCATCCCCGGCTCCATTTACGGCGCCTTTGGATTGTGCCAGTTCATCCCCACCAGCGCCCTGGAGCGCGGCAAGGACGGCGACGGCGACGGCGTGGTCAACCTCTTTGTGCCGGCGGACGCCATCATGAGCATCGGCAACTTCCTGCGCGTGGTGGGCTGGAAGCCGGGACTCTCCCGGGCCGGCAAGTTGGCCGTCATCAAACGCTACAACCAGGACGACGCCTACGCCCGGATGGTCCTGGAAATTGCCGCCAGGCTCTAAGGTGCTTTTTGTGTTGCTATGAAGATGCTGCGTCAGGCGGCCCTGGTGGTCCTGCTGGTGTTGGGCGCGGCGGAGCTGGCCGCGTGGCTGTTCTGCCTCGTCAATGAGGATCGGTTCCTCGCGGCGGACGTGGCCGCCTTTGTCCCCTCCCAGGAACGCATCGACCTGGAACGCGCCGTGTTCCACCCCGAATTGGGCTGGAAGCGCCGCTTCCCCACCGCCCTTGGGCAGCGGCCCCAGGCCGTGCTGCAGGAGCGCACCCTGCTGGCCACCTATGGCGACTCCTTCACCTACTGCGACGAGGTGCTGGGCTTTGAGACCTGGCAGACACACCTGGCCGGCCTCTTGGGGGGGGCGGTGCTCAACTTCGGCAACGGCGCCTATGGGCCGGACCAGGCCCACCTGCGCTTTCGGGAGGACCAGCCCGCCGCCGGCGCGCCCTACGCCGTGCTCAGCCTCATCGGCGAGAATATCGCCCGCGTGGTCAACGTCTATCGTCGGTTCTACCTGCCGCAGGAAGGCAATGCCCTGACCAAACCCCGCTACCGCCTGGAGCAGGGGGCGCTGGTGTTGGAGCCCAACCCCACCCCCACGCCGGCCGCGCGGCAGCGGCTGCGCGAGGTGGATTTTCTCCGGGAGATCGGCCAGCGGGATTACTGGTTTGTGCGTCGCACCCGGCAGGCCGCGTCCTTTCCGTATTCCTCCATTTTTTTCAATATCAATCAGCTTCAGGAACTCCTGAACAACGTCCAGTGGATGCGCTTGTGGGACGAGCCCGAGCCGCGAGGGTTGCTGCTGGCCGTGCTGGATGCCTTTGCCCGGGATGCCCGGGCCATGGGGGTGCAGCCCGTCATTGGCGTGCTGCCCATGGAGCTGGACCTGCTGCACATGGTCCAGCGCGGCGCGCCACCGGCGTACGTGGAACAGATCGTTGCGCACTGCCGGGAGGTGGGCATCCCATGCTTCGACGCCGTCTCGGCCCTGGGGGCGCCCCTCAGGGATGCGGCCGCCGTGCGGGAACTGTATCTGGCCACCCATTGCTCCCCCCTGGGCAACGAGCGGCTGGCCCTGGCCTGGTATGGCTTTTTGCGGGAGGCATTTCCGCAGGACTTCGGCCACCT
>JAIWOE010000285.1 GCA_020217165.1 Desulfovibrio sp.
TGACCGTCACCATTTCCCGCGGGGACCTGGAACGCACCCAAGAGCTCATCACCAAATTGAATGAGGAATTGCAGGCCCGTGAAATCACCTACAATACCCAGGTGAGCAAGGTCTCCGTCATCGGCGTGGGCATGCGCAACCACTCCGGCGTGGCCTCCACCATGTTCAAGTCCCTGGCGGCAGAGAACATCAACATTCACTTGATTTCCACGTCCGAAATCAAGATCACCTGCCTCATCGATGACAAATACACCGAACTTGCCGTGCGCACCCTACACGACGCCTTTGGCCTGGAGAAAAACGGGGCCGTGTGTTCATGAGACGTATTGAATGTTACGATACCACCCTGCGGGACGGCTCCCAGGCCGAAGACATCCAGCTGAACATCGAGGACAAGCTCAAGATTGCCCTCAAGCTGGATGAGTTCGGCATGGATTACATCGAAGGCGGCTGGCCGGCTTCCAACGCGGTGGATCAAGCCTTCTTCAAGGAAATCCAACGCTACCAGCTGCACCGGGCGCGCATTGCCGCCTTTGGTTCCACGCACCATCCGGCCTCCACCCCGGAAAAGGATGCCCAGCTCCAGGCCCTCATCGACTCCAAGGCCGAAGCGGCCACCATCTTTGGAAAAACCTGGGACCTGCACGTGTCCGAGGCCCTGCGGGTGCCCCTGGAGCGCAATCTGGACATCATCAGGGGCTCGGTGGGCCACCTGCGCCGGCACATGCCCGAAGTGCTTTTTGACGCTGAACACTTCTTTGACGGCATGAAGGCCAACCCGGACTACGCCCTGGCCTGCCTCAAGGCGGCCCACGAGGCTGGCGCCCGCGTGCTGGTGCTGTGTGACACCAATGGCGGCAGCATGCCTCAGGAAATCGGCGCCCTGGTGGAGACCGTGTGTCAGGCCCTGCCCGGGGTGGCCGTGGGCATCCATTGCCATAACGACTGCGAACTCGCCGTGGCCAACAGCCTGGAGGCCGTGCGCCGCGGGGCCAGTCACATCCAGGGCACCGTCAACGGCTATGGCGAGCGCTGCGGCAATGCCAACCTGTGCTCCATTGCTCCTTCCCTGATGCTCAAGCATCCGGGGGAATATGAATGTCTGGCGCCAGAGGCACTGACCCGGCTGACCCACCTGGCCAGTTACGTGGCAGAGGTGGTCAACGTGCCCCTGTTCACCCGGCAACCCTTTGTGGGCAAGTCCGCCTTTGCCCACAAAGGCGGGGTGCATGTTTCGGCCGTGAATCGTATGTCCCGGCTCTATGAGCACATCGACCCCGAACAGGTGGGCAACCGTCAGCGCATTCTGCTGACGGAACTGGCCGGCCGCAGCAACATCGTCAACCTGGCGCGGCGCTACGGCTTCCACCTGGACAAGGACGAACCCGTGGTCAAGGGCCTGCTCAACGAGCTCAAGGCCAAGTCCGCCATTGGCTACGACTTTGCCGCCGCCGAGGCCTCGGTGGAATTGCTGCTGCTAAAGAAACTGGCCCGGCGTGGCGTGCGGGACTTCTTTACCCTGGTGAAATTCCACGTGCTGGACCACAAGGACGGCCCCGGCCACGAAACCGTGAGCACGGCCACGGTGCTGCTGGAAGTGGAAGGCGTGCGCGAACACACGGCCTCCGAGGGTGATGGCCCCATCAACGCCCTGGACAGGGCCCTGCGCAAGGCCCTCAAGCCCTTCTATCCACGCCTGGATGAAATGCGGCTCATCGACTTCAAGGTGCGGGTGCTCTCCGGGGGCGATCTGGGGGTGGAGGGCGACAAGCCTAACGTCGGTTCGGCCTGCGGGGTGCGCGTGCTCATCGAATCCGCCGATGCCACCTCCCGTTGGGTCACTGTGGGCGTGTCCCACGACGTGATCGAAGCCAGCTGGCAGGCCCTGGTGGATTCCGTGACCTACAAACTCTACAAGGACGAGCTGCAGCGCCACGGCGGCGGGGAGTAGCCTCGCCGCCGGGCCGATGACGTCAGTCGATGGCGTCAGTCCGCCCTGTGCTCCCCGTTGCCGGGCAGGGTGCCGCTGCGCTTCCTCAGCACGGCGCCGATGGTCTCAATGACGGAATCCCAGGCCATGGGCTTGGAGATGTAGTCGTCCATGCCGACTTCCAGAAACCGCTCCCGGTCTCCACGCTGGCTATGGGCCGTCATGGCGATGATGGGCACTTCCGGATCCAGGATGCCATGTTCGCGGGCGCGGATGCGGCGGGTGGTTTCCACGCCGTCCAGCTCGGGCATGCGCACGTCCATGAGCACCAGATCATAGCGCGCCCTGGCCAGGTGCTCCAGGGCTTCGTGCCCATTGGAAGCCGTGGTCACGGAGTGCCCCTCCCGCTTGAGGATGAGCTGGGCAAAGGCTTGGTTCACCAAATTATCCTCTGCCAGCAGAATGCGCAGTGGGGGCAGAGTCGTGCGGTCTGGAGCGCCGGTCAGGCCGCTGCCCTGGCTGCGCGTGCGCCCCGCCGCAGTGCCAGATGCGTCACCACGTGCAGCTGTTGCCGACGCGGACGGCGCATCGCCAGCGGCCACCTCCCCGGCGTGCGCAGTCTCGGGCAGGTGCATCCACACGGAAAAGGTAAACGCACTGCCCTGCCCTGGCTGGCTGCGGGCCCAGATGTCTCCGCCCATCATTTTCACCAGATGGCGGGAAATGGCCAGCCCCAGGCCGGTGCCTTCAAACTCGCGGCTCAAGGAGCCATCCACCTGATAGAAGCTGTCGAACACGCGGGGCAGCTTTTCCTCGGGAATGCCCACGCCCGTATCGGTAACCGTGCAGGTGAGCTGCACCCGGGCCGGCACGCCGGGCTGTTGCTTGCGCTGCCCGCTGCGAATCTTCACGGTGACACTGCCGGTTTTGGTGAACTTGATGGCATTTTCCGTGAGATTGCGCAGCACCTGACGCAGGCGGGTGGGGTCGCCCAGCAGGTGCACAGGGGCGTGCGGATCCAGATCCACATGAAAGGCCAGCCCTTTGTTCCGGGCGTCCTCCCGGTGGGGTGCCAGTGCCTCCCGGACGAGGGTGGGAAATTCGAAGGGTCGCTCCTCCAGCACGAGCTCGCCGGTTTCCACCTTGGAAATATCCAGCAAGTCGTTGACGATATTAAGCATGGAGATGGCGGACTGGCGCACCATATGCAACAGGGGCTGCACCTCGGCCTGCCGGCCGGGGCTGGCCTGGGCCAGGCTGGCGGGGCTGAGGGCCTCTTCGTTCATGGTCCGGATGACCACATCGGTCATGCCCAGGATACCGTGCAGGGGGGTGCGCAGTTCATGACTCAGGCGGGCCAGAAAGTCTGCGGCAGCGGGGGTGGACCAGTCCGCGCGGCGGGGGGCTGCCACGGGAAGGCCCGGGGCGGACTCCAGTCGTGATGCTGCGCCGGTTGGTGTTTCCGCCTCGCCAGCCGGTGAGCGTTCCAAATCATCCATGTAACCACCATCTTCTGAAGGACGCCACTTTGACAATTCGGGCAACGCACCACCCCTAAGGCAAGGCAGGGGATGCGTCAACTCAGAGGGTGGCCCTGCGGGCTGCGTCTGTTATGAAGGCGTCTGCCAAAGAAGGGAATTAAAGGGGCGGCGATGCTGCACCCTCTGAGGGGGCGTGGACCATCACCCTGTCCCGGCCGGCGTGCTTGGCCTGGTACAAGGCGCTGTCTGCAGCGTCGATCAGATGATCCTCAAGGGCTCGACTCCACTGGGGAAGGAAGGTCGCCGCGCCGGCACTCACGGTGATGTGCAGGGGATCGGAGACAGGGTGGCCTTCGGCATCGCGCAGGATGATGGCCTGCTTCTTGATGGCGCTGCGCAGGGCGTCGGCATGCACCTGGGCCTGCTCCAGGGTGGCATGCTGAAG
>JAIWOE010000286.1 GCA_020217165.1 Desulfovibrio sp.
ATGTTGGAGCGCGCCATGGGGTATAACTTCCGGGACTACAATCCGAACCAACTTCTCCTGCTTGCCCCCAACCTGGATGACTGGCTTCCCCAAGAGCACATGGCCCGGTTCATTGCCGATGTAGTCAATGCCCTTGATCTGAAGCCGTTTTTGCGCCGGTTCCGCGACAACGGCCAGGGCGGCGCGGCCTTCCACCCGGCCATGATGCTCAAGGTCGTCCTCTATGCCTACTGCGTGGGTGTCCCTTCCAGCCGAAAGATTGCCCAGGCTGTCATCGACGATGTCGCCTTCAGGTGGCTGGCGGCCAACAACCGCCCCGACTTCAGGACCATCGCCACGTTCCGTCGCAAGCACCTTGAGGACATCAAGCCCCTGTTTCTCCAGGTCTTGCTTCTGTGCAAGCAGGCGGGGATGGTCAGGGTCGGGGTCGTAGCCCTGGACGGAACCAAGGTCGCAGCGAATGCCGCCATGGACCGCAACCGGACCTGGGAGAAGCTCTCCGAGCAGGAGAAGGTCCTCATGGCCGAGGTGGCGTCCCTGCTTGGGCGCGCCGAGGCAGCCGATAGGCAAGAAGATGATCGATTCGGTGATGACTCCGGCGATGGTCTGCCCAAGGTCGCTACGGCCAAGGAGCGCCTGGCGCTGATCCGTCGCGCCAAGGCCGAGCTTGAGACCCAGGCAAGGGAACGGGCCAGGGAGCAGGAGGCCGTCCTCAAGGAGAGGGAGCACGAGGAGCGGGAAGCTGGCAAGAAGAAACGGGGACGCAAGCCGAAACCACCGGACGAGAAGGTGGAGGACGCGGCCAAAGCCAACCTGACAGACCCGGAAAGCCGGATCATGAAGACGCGCAAGGGGTTCATCCAGGGGTACAACGCCCAGGCCGTGGTGAGCCAGGACCAGATCGTGGTGGCCTGCGACGTTGTGCAGGAGTGCAATGATTTCGGCCAACTGGCGCCGATGATGGAATCGGTCGAGGCCACCCTCTACGAGATCGGCGAGGAACCGGGCAAGGTTCTAGCCGATGCTGGGTACTGCAGCGAGGACAACCTGGAGCGCATGACTCTTCCAGGTGCGCCCGATCCGTACATCGCCGTGAAGAAGGACCACAAACAGCGGACGGAGGTCGAACCCGCGCCCAAGGGGCGGCCCCCGAAGGGGCTGACCCACCGGCAGCGGATGGCGCGCACGCGCAAGACCAAGGCGGGCAAGGCGATGTACAGACTCCGGGGGCAGATCGTGGAGGCGGTGTTCGGGCAGATCAAGGACGGCCGACGGCTTGGCCGTTTCCTGCTGCGTGGGCTGGCCAAGGTGAAGGGTGAATTTGAGCTATGGTGTCTGACCCACAACCTGCTCAAGCTCTATAGACACGGCCTCGCTGGCGGGTAGAACACGGAACGCGGAGATCGCCCCGGCGGATGCCCGGCGAAAGACGAGCCTGGAACAATGAAGGCCTGCCGGAGCACCGGGACACGCTCTCAGGCCCGGTGAGAACGTCGGTTACGGAACCGTTGCTCAAAAGCTGGAAAAACTTCGTGGGACAGGCTCCATAGAGCAACGATTCTCAAAAAAGTCCGACACAAGCGCAGATATTGCGGACAGCGAACCAGAGGACGTTTACAACACCATCAAGCGGCATTTTGGGGCCTAGCGCCTATATATTAGTTTTTTTAGTATTTGCTATTGTTTTTTTGCTTTGATAACAGAAGCACCTTTTAGCGCATCGATTTTTGATGCCTTTGCTTGCTTCGTTTGAATGAAAATATTTAATATCAGGGTATGCATCGAATTCGGACATCTGGCACATGTCCGGGTTCGATGTCCGAGTTCGTACCGATGCGCAAAAGCAACACGCCGGAGAATTGTCATTTCTTCCGGCGTGTTGCTTGTTTTTTTGCTGCTGTCAGCCTGTCCGAGTTGTGCCAAATCCCCCGAGAATGCCATTTGTTGCGCCAAATCCCGCGCAAATGTCCGGGTTCGCCAGCCCGCCCAAAATGCCACACAACCCCGCCAAGTCCCCCCAAATCCCGCCAAATCCCCCGCTAGCTCACAGCAGCGGGCGGGGCCTTGGAGCGAAACCGCGTACCTAGAGCGTACCCAGCCAGAGCAGGCCAAAGAAAAAGGCACCTAGGTTTTTGCCTAAATGCCTGAAATTCCTGGTGGGCCGTGATGGGTTCGAACCATCGACTCTCTGATTAAAAGTCAGATACTCTACCACTGAGTTAACGGCCCAAGCGAAAGAACGGTCTTCTATTCCTTTCCTGCGATGCTGTCAAGCCCTGAGGGCAAATTTCGGGGGAGGGCAGTCCTTCTTCCATCCACCGGCACACCAGCCGAACGGCTCGTTGCTCCGCATCTGCCTGTCGCAACAAGTCCGCATACTGCCTGCAGGCCTGGGCTGTCGCTTCACGCTGCATCAGCCGTTGCATGGCTCCCGCCAGGGTTTCCGCCGTACACCGTCCAGGCGCGATGATCCTGCCCACTCCCAGTCGCTGCAAGCGGGTGGCGTTGTCTGGCTGGTCGTAGCTGAAGGGCACCAGCAATTGTGGCACACCGGCGCGCAGACCATCGGCGCAGGTGCCGATGCCGGCGTGGTGTACCACCAGCCGCGCCTGTCGGAACAGGAAGGGAAACGGCTCGAACGGTGTGTGCAGGATGGAGGCCGGCAGCTCCCGCGGCATGTCTTCCTCCACTGCCGAGACAAAGACCCCGCGCATCTCCAGGCGCCGCAGGGCGGTCGCGGCGGCAGCAAACAGGCCGGCATTGCGCTGTTTGCAGGAACCGAACGTGACCACCACCGGCGGCGGGCCCTGTTCCAGAAACCGACGCAACGCCGCAGAGGGAGCCTGGCGGTTCATGCCAAGTTCGGGGAAATTGCATACCTCCGTCTGCGCCGGCCAGTCCTCCTGGGGCGGGGCAAACCACTCCGGAAACAATGCCAGGATTTTGCGGGGAGAAAACAAGGCCTGGCCAAAAACCCCGCGCACCGGTGCGAGGCCATGTTTCGCGCGGGTTGCATTCACGGCCGGCGCCAGGGCTTTGTCCCCCACGGCAAGGGCAAGACGCTTGAACAGCCGGCGCTGCCACAGGGGTGCGGTGTTGCCCAGCACCAGCCGCGGGTACTCTTCAGGCGGTCCCAGGCAGGCGGTGGAAAGCACATCCAGCGCCCGATACATCCGCCGCTGCACTGTCCCGGTGGCAAGGGTGTCGAACCGCACCCGAGACTGCACCGGTGGCAGGTGCACACTTTGGAAAAACACCGGGTAGGGGCATACCGTCACCAGTGGAAAGGGGGTGACATCGTACGCCACGCGGGCACCAAGGGCCAGTACCGAGGCCAGGACCAGCGCATACTCTCCCCCCGTGCGCACCAGCAGGTCGCACACCGGGTCAATGGCCTGGCCCAGGAACTCCCCAAAAAAACTGCTGAGCCCATCCCGGGCGCTCCAGGCCGTGGGCGCGGCACAAAACGTCTCCAGGAACGTGCGGGAAGCCAGGGGGATGAACCGTGCGCCCACGGCATGCACCAGCGCTTCGTACTGGGGCAGGGTGGCAATGGAGATGTCCATGCCTCCCACCCCCTCCGCCTGCTGTTGCCGCAAGGCAGCGGCCAGGGCAACAAAGGGATACACATCCCCATGCGTGCCAAAGGCAACCAGAAGAATCCGCTTCATGTCGCGTTGCAACGCATGCGTTCCTCATGTGTACCAGCAGCATGCCGCCTCACAGACGGCAGCCGCATCCATGCCGGATCAATGCTCCAGCACTACTCCAAAGACCATCTCGCGTCGAGGGAGGTTCCGGATTTTCCCCCGTGCCAGGGCCAGTGCAGGCGCCCTTGACAGCA
>JAIWOE010000287.1 GCA_020217165.1 Desulfovibrio sp.
TCATCCTATGCAGCACATTCCCGCATCCCCCCGCCGCGGTGTTCCGGCCCTTCTGCTGGTGCTTCTGGCCAGCCTGACGCTTTCTGCTTGCACCGTGTTCGACAAGCAACCCGTGGCTCCCCCCACGCCCCGCCACCCCGAGCAGGCGGCGCACCCTCCCACCACGCCCGTGCGCCCGGTGCAGGGCCCCCTGGCCGCCGCGGACCAGGCCTTTGCCGCCCGCAATTACGCCGGGGCCGTCACCCTGTACGGCCAGGCTGCCCGCAACACCGCCCTGCCCCTGGAGCAACGCCGCCAGGCCTGGCAGCGGATGGCCGAGGCTGCCCTGTTGGGCAATCAGGTCACCGTGGCCCTGGACGCCCTGATGGGATGGCGGCACATGGAGCCCCAGATCGTGGGCAATGCGGACTGGCAATCCATGTATCTCAAGGCCTTGCGCGCCATGCCAGACTCCCAGGCCAAGTCGGACCAGCTCCAGGCCCTCATGCGCGACACCGCCTCCCCGCCACGGCTGCAGGCCATGGCCGGCGTGTCCCTGGCGGCCATCTCCTGGCGCATGGCCGATCTGCAGAACGCCTACGCCCGGCTCATGCAGCTGGCCGCCGCCTATCCGGGCCAGCTGGCCGACCTGGAAGCCGCCCTGTACGACGAGTTGCAGACCATGCCGCCTTCCAATGGCGAGTCCCTGCTGCTGCTCATCCCGCAGGAGCAGCGGCGCCAGTTCCCGGCCACCATCGTCCTGCTGGACAAGGCCCGCCGCCTGGCGTCCTATGACCCCGCCCAGGCCCAGCAACTGGCCCAATACCTGCAAGGGGCCGTGGCCAACACCGCCCTCCTGGCCGGCGTGTTTGGCGGCGGCGTCTCCACGCCCCCGGCGGCCGCCTCCGGCGGCGTGGCCATTGCCGTGCCCTTGTCCGGATCCTATGCCAACATCGGCTGGAAGATCGTCCGCGGCGCCGGCATCGCCCGGGATGCCCTGGCCCGTCAGGGCGTGACCATGACGGTGGAGGCCATCGACACCGAGCAGCCCGACTGGATCGAAAAGCTGCGCGCCCTGCCCGAGACCATCACCGTGGTGGGCGGTCCACTGCGGGCGGATCGCATCCAGGCCCTGGGCAACGCCAACCTGTCCAGCCGCTTTGCTTTTTTTGCCTTTGCCAACAGCCTGGGCGCCATGCAGGAAGGCCGCGACGCCTGGCGGTTCTTTTCCAGCCCCCAGGATCAGGTCCAGGCCCTGCTGGACTTTGCCCGCAGCCAGTTCAACGTTTCCAACGTGGGCATCCTCTCCCCTGAGGACGACTTTGCCCTGCGCATGACCGAACTCTTTGAGCGCGAGGCCCGGACCCGCGGCCTGGCCGTGCCCGTGACCATGCCCTACCCCGCGGCGGACCGGAATGCCTGGTACGACGTGGTCGGCCGGTTCCTGCGCGCCGGCGAGGTGCAGGCCGTGTTCCTGCCCGCCGGATTCGACCATGCCGAGGTCATGCTGCCCAACTTCATCTACCACCAGCGACGCGACCTGCTGGTCCTAGGCCCCTCCCTGTGGGGGCAGACCCTGTCTCGCCAGCGAAACATTGTGGAGCGAGACTTCCTGCGCACGGCCTTCCCCTGGGCCTGGCGCATGGACGCCCCGGGCGCGGCCAGCCGGGAACTGGCGCAGCAGCTGCAAGCCACGGGTGGCGGCGCGCCGGATCTCTGGGCCGCCATCGGCTACGATTTCGTGCGCTTCATGCATGCCGTGGGCAGGGTCCCTGCACCCATCGACCCCACCTTCCTCAACCATCGGCTCATGGCCACTTCCATCGAATGGAGCATGGCCCCCATCCGGTTCAACGCCGCTGGCCTTGCCTCGCAGCAGCTGTTCATCTTCCGCCCCACCCGGCAAGGCTATGTGCTGTTTGACGCCCCTGCAGACACCGTCGAGCCCGCCGTGGCCGAGCCCGCCGCCGGCATCCCCGATGTCTCTGACGATGAGGCCGCCCCTCCCGCGGAACAGCCCGCCCTGCCGGCGCCGGCAGGCGGATCGTATCAATAAAGGACAAGGATCACTCCCATGTCAGCCGCAGCCACCGCCCCCGAACACAAGGGCCTGGGCCTCCAGGACGCCGCAGCCATCGCCAGACTGGCCCGGCTTGCCCCTGACGACGCCCTGCTGGAACGCTTTGCCCGGCAGGCCAGCGACATCCTGGCCGCCATGGAAACCCTGGCCGAAGTGGACACCACCGGCGTCGCCCCCCTGTACAGCCCCATGGAGCACGCCCCGGTGCTTCGCGAGGACGTGGTCCTCCAGGTACACCCGCGCGAGGAACTCCTGGCCACGGCCCCGGAAACCGACGGACAGTTTTTCATGGTCCCCCGCATCGTCTAACGTCCGCGCATAGCATACTATGATTACAGATTTTTCCCTCGTCGACATCCGCGAGCGCCTCCAGGCCAGGGATTTGACCGCCACCCAGGTGACCCAAGAGTGCCTGGACCGCATCTCGGCGCGCAACCCGGTCCTCAATGCCTTTCTCCATGTGGACGCCGCCCGCGCCCTGGAACTTGCCAATGCCCTGGACGATGCCGGTCCCGATCCCGCCAAGCCCCTGTGGGGCGTGCCCCTGGCCCTGAAGGACGTACTCTGCGTGCAGGGCATGCCCTGCACCTGCGGCTCCAGGATGCTGGAAGGATTCACCCCCTGCTACGATGCCACGGTGGCTGCCCGCCTGCGCGAGGCTGGCGCCGTCTTCCTGGGCAAGCTCAACTGCGATGAATTCGCCATGGGCTCCTCCAACGAAAGCTCGGCCTACGGCCCTGCCCGCAACCCCTGGGATACGGACCGCGTGCCCGGCGGTTCCTCGGGTGGCTCTGCCGCGGCCGTGGCTGCCGGTCTGTGCTTCGGCGCCCTGGGCACGGACACCGGCGGCTCCATCCGCCAGCCGGCCTCCTTCTGCGGCGTGGTGGGCGTCAAACCCACGTATGGCCGCTGCTCGCGGTACGGCCTGGTGGCCTATGGCTCCTCCCTGGACCAGCCTGGCCCCATGACCCGCAGCGTGGCCGATGCCGCCCTCATGCTCCAGTGCATCGCCGGGCCCGATACCCGTCATGGCGGGCATCCCAAGGATTCCACCTGCGCCCCGCACCCGGTGCCGGATTGGGTGGCCCACTGCGAGACCGCCCGCACCCGGGACCTTGCCGGCGTCACCATCGGCCTGCCCGAGGAATACTGGGGAGAGGGCATTGATGACGACGTGCGTGTCCCCATGGAGGCCGCCATCGATACGGCCCGTTCCCTGGGCGCCACCATCAAACGCGTGTCCCTGCCCCTGACCAAATACGCCGTGCCCACCTACTATATTGTGGCCATGGCCGAGGCCAGCTCCAACCTCGCCCGCTTTGACGGCGTGCGCTACGGCCGCCGCGCCGAACAGGCGGAGGAACTGCTGCACCTGTACACCGCCTCCCGCACCCAGGGCTTTGGCGAGGAAGTGCAACGCCGCATTCTCCTGGGCACCTACGTCCTCTCTGCCGGGTATTACGACGCCTATTACCGCAAGGCTGCCCAGGTGCGGCGCAAGCTGCGCGAGGACTTCCTGGCCGCCCTGGACGGCTGCGATGTGCTGGCCGGCCCGGCCTCCCCCGTGGCGGCCTGGAAACTGGGCGAGCTGGTGGATGACCCCCTGAAGATGTACCTCATGGATATCTTCACCGTATCCCTGAACCTGGCCGGCCTGCCCGGTCTGTGCCTGCCCGTGGGCCGTGGCGCCAGCACGGGCCTGCCCGTGGGCCTGCAGCTGTTCGGCGAGGCCTTTGACGAAGC
>JAIWOE010000288.1 GCA_020217165.1 Desulfovibrio sp.
CCTGGGGCTGGAATAACCTTGCGCGTACAGGATTTAAAAAAAAAAAAAAAATCCATCGGACGCGGACTTACGTTCGACGACGTGTTGATGCTGCCGGCCTATTCCGAGGTCACCCCTGATCTGGCGGACGTCTCCCCCCGCCTTACCCCCTCCCTGACGCTGAACATCCCCCTCATCGCCGCAGCCATGGATACGGTCACCGAATCCGCCATGGCCATCTCCATGGCCCGCCAGGGCGGCGTGGGGGTGATCCACAAGAACCTGTCCCTGGAGCGTCAGCGACTGGAAGTGGAAAAGGTCAAGAAGTCCGAATCCGGCATGATCGTGGACCCCGTGACCATCCATCCCGAAGACACCGTGGGCTCCGCCCTGCGCACCATGAGCGAGTACCGCATCTCCGGCCTGCCCGTGGTGGAGAACGATCAGCTGGTGGGCATCTTGACCAACCGTGACGTGCGCTTTGTCACCGACAACGACCTCAAGGTGCGTGAGGTGATGACCAGCCGCAGGCTCGTCACCGTGCCCGTGGGCACCACCCTGGAACAGGCCAAGGCCCACCTGCACGAAAACCGCATCGAAAAGCTCCTGGTGGTGGACGACAAAGGTCACCTGCGCGGCCTGCTGACCATCAAGGACATCGAAAAAATCAAAAAGTACCCTTTCTCCTGCAAGGACGAGCAAGGCCGCCTGCGCGTGGGCGCCGCCGTGGGCGTGGGCAAGGAATCCCTGGAACGCGGCGAGGTGCTGCTCAAGGCCGGGGCGGACTTCCTGGTGGTGGACTCGGCCCACGGCCATTCCAAAAACGTGCTGGAAACCGTGCGCAGCCTGCGCGCCGCCTATCCGGATGCCCAGATCATCGCCGGCAACGTGGGCACCTACGAAGGCGCCCGCGCCGTGCTGGAAGCCGGGGCAGACACGGTAAAGGTGGGCATTGGGCCCGGCTCCATCTGCACCACCCGCATTGTGGCCGGCGTTGGCGTGCCCCAGGTGACGGCCGTGATGGAAGCCGCCCGCGCTGCCCGGGAGCTGGACCGCTGCGTCATCGCCGACGGCGGCATCAAGTTCTCTGGAGACGTGGTCAAGGCTCTGGCCGTGGGCGCGGATTCGGTAATGATCGGCTCCCTGTTCGCCGGCACCGACGAATCCCCGGGCGAGACCATCCTGTACCAGGGCCGCCGCTACAAGATCTACCGCGGCATGGGCTCCATCGACGCCATGGCCGAGGGCAGTAAGGACCGCTACTTCCAGGAAAAGAGCGAAGCCTCCAAACTGGTGCCCGAAGGCATTGTGGGCCGCGTGCCATACAAGGGACCCGTGGGCGAGGCCATCTTTCAGTTGGTGGGCGGCCTGCGCTCCGGCATGGGCTACACCGGCTGCGCCACCATCCGGGAGCTCAAGGAAAAGTCCCGCATGGTGGAAATCTCCCCCGCCGGCCTGCGCGAAAGCCATGTCCACGATGTCATCATCACCAAGGAAGCCCCCAACTACCGCGTGGAGCAGTACTAGGGGCGTATGGAACAAGCCCGGGGAGGCGGTTCCAGGGTAGGGCAATCTCCCGGTACCAATTCCACATGGCCTTGCGCGAATCGGGGTACAATACTAACGTTCTGGGAGGCGGAGGGCGAAGGGACATCTGCTGGTCAAGGCCGTGTTCCTTTGCCCTTGCCGCTCCATCTTCTTCCTCACAGGGGAGCGCCATGCAGCTCGCGGAAAAAGTTGTCATTATCGATTACGGGTCCCAGGTCACCCAGCTCATCGCCCGCCGCGTGCGCGAGGCCGGGGTGTATTCGGAAATCCATCCCTGCACCATCCCCCTGGCGCAACTTAAGGCCCTGAATCCCAGCGCCCTGATCCTCTCCGGCGGCCCGTGCAGCGTCTCTGAAGACGGAGCCCCCCAGCTGGATCCCGGCCTGCTGGATCTGGGCCTGCCCATCCTGGGCATCTGCTATGGCATGCAGCTCCTGGCCAAGGAGCTTGGCGGCACGGTGGAACGCGCCAGGGAGCGCGAATACGGCCGGGCGCACCTGGCCATCGCCACGGCCTGCCCCCTGTGGGATGGCCTGCCCGAAGCCCCTGTACAAACGGTGTGGATGAGCCACGGCGACCACGTGATTGCCCCGCCGCCAGGGTTCGACGTCATCGCCAGTACGGAAAAGGTCCACGTGGCCGCCATGGCGGACCTGGGCCGCAGCATCTACGCCGTGCAGTTCCATCCCGAGGTGGCCCACACCGAGCACGGGGAGCAGATCCTGCACAACTTCCTCTTCAAGGTGGCAAAATTGAAGGGAAAATGGACCATGGGGTCCTTCATCGAAACCTGCGTGGCCGAGATGCAGGTCAAGATCGGCGAGACCGCCCAGGTGGTCTGTGGCCTGTCCGGGGGCATCGATTCCACCGTGGCCGCCCTGCTGCTGCACCGGGCCATCGGCAAGCGGCTGCACTGCATTTTTGTAGACAACGGCCTGTTGCGCGCTGGCGAACGGGAAGAAGTCATCGGCTTTCTCACCGCCCACTTTGACCTGAATCTCCACACCGTGGATGCGCAGGATCTCTTTCTGAACAAGCTGGCCGGCGTGTCTGATCCAGAGCAGAAGCGCAAGATCATCGGCTACACCTTCATCGAAGTCTTCGAGCGCGAGGCCAAGGCTATCTCCAACGTAGAGTTCCTGGCCCAGGGCACCCTGTACCCCGATGTCATCGAGTCCGTGTCCTTCCGTGGCCCCTCCGCGGTCATCAAGAGCCACCACAATGTGGGCGGCCTGCCGGAGCGCATGCAGCTCAAGCTGGTGGAGCCCCTGCGGGAGCTCTTCAAGGACGAGGTGCGCAAGGTGGCGGCCCAGCTGGGCCTGCCGGACTTCATCATCTGGCGGCACCCCTTCCCAGGCCCGGGCCTGGCCATTCGCGTCATTGGCGAAATCACGCCGGAGCGGTTGGAAATCCTGCGCCAGGCCGATGCCATTGTCCAGCAGGAGCTGCATGCCTCGGACTGGTACCGGAAAATGTGGCAGGGCTTCGCCGTCCTCTTGCCGGTCAAGAGCGTGGGTGTTATGGGCGACGACCGGACGTATGAACACGTCTGCGCCCTGCGCCTCGTGGAGAGCGTGGACGCCATGACCGCGGACTGGTCCCGGGTGCCGCCGGAGATCCTGGCCCGCATGTCCAACAGGATTATCAATGAAGTCAAAGGGGTAAACCGCGTGGTGTTGGACATTTCCTCCAAGCCGCCGGCCACCATCGAGTGGGAATAGCCCTGTTTTGACGGAGGAACGACCATGTTCGGAATCGGCTCCACGGAACTCATTGTCATCCTTGTTGTGGCCCTGCTGGTGCTGGGGCCACGCAAGCTGCCGGAACTCGCCAAAACCCTGGGCAAGGCCATGGGGGAATTCCGTCGCATGTCCTCCGACTTCCAGCGCACTATCGACACCGAGCTTGACCGCGAGGAAAAGCAGAAGCGCCGCGAGGAAGAAGCCAAACGCCAGGCCCTGAAGAAGCAGCAGGAAGAGGAGACCCTGGCCAAAGCGCCTTCCAAGCCCACGGCGGCCGACCCCGCCGCCACCCTGGCGGTGTCGAGCACTCCCCCCGGGGAGGCCGCCAGCTCCACCCCGGCGGCTGCCACCAAGGATTCCCAGGCATGAGCGACGAGAAGAATACTCCCCAAGGCGGTATGCCGGCCGATACGCCCGAGAATACCCCCGAGGATACGCCCGAGAATACCCCCGAGGATACGCCCGAGAATACCCCCGAGGATACGCCCGAGAATACCCCCGAGGATA
>JAIWOE010000023.1 GCA_020217165.1 Desulfovibrio sp.
ACGGCGGTGGCCAGCAGCCTGGCGGCCAGCGGCCGCGCCCCAAGCGGCCCCGGCCCGGGCAGGAGCCCGAGCCCGCCCCCACCCACGCCCATGCCGAAGGTCCCTGGCAGGGCGTGATCATCAATGTCAACGTCTGACCGGCTTCAATGGATCACCCCCGACATGCCTCAATGGATTATCATCGTCCTCACCGCCGCGGAAGTGCTGCTGCTTGTGCTGGTGGCGCTGTTCTTTCTGCGGCTCAAACGTTCCGAGCAGGTGGTGCTGGAGCTCCAGGCCAACCAGGAACGGCTGCTGCAAAAGCTCCAGTTCAATGCCCAGCTGGAGCAGGAACTCGTGTCCAGTTTTGCCCAGCGTCAGCAGGAACTGGTCTCCCTGACCCAGCAGATGGAACGCCGCGCCGTGGAACTCAACACCCTGCTGGAAAAGGCCGAACGCATCACCCGCTCCTCCCTGACCTTGCGGCAGATGGTCATCCAGGGGCACCGCCGCGGCCAGTCCCCCAAGGCCCTGGCCCATGCCACGGGCCTGACCCTGGACGAGGTGGCCCTCATCCTCAAGCAGGCCCAGGCAGGGCAGGGGCTGGGATAGTGCCATGCGCGTGGGGGGCGATGGCTGGGGCCACAGCACGCGGGACGGCCGCCCGGAGGATGCCTCCCGGGAGCGCCGCGAGGCCTTCCGCCGCACGCACCGGCCCGGCGATGTGGTCCGCGCCCGGTTCCTGTCCTGGGACATCACCCCGGCATCGGCAGACTCCAATGGACTGGCCTGGGTGCAGGTGGACGGTCACCCCCTGCGCGCCCCCCTGCAGGGGCTTTTTGCCCCGGGCGACCGGTTTCTGCTGCAGGTGAACGCCCTGGAGCCGGAAATCCTCCTGGCCCTGGTGGAGGCAGACACTCCCTGCGCCGTGGCCGACGACCCCACCGAAGAGGCGGAGGCTCCGCGCCGCAGGTTGCACATCACCATCTGACTTCCCGAATCCATGACACCATCCCACCCCCTGCCCATGGGGCCCGGCGCGCCCTGGCTGGCGCCCCTGGCCGGCTATTCCGACCTCGCCTTTCGCCTGCTGTGTCGCGACTATGGCGCCGCAGTCTGCTGTACGGAAATGGTCAGCGCCAAGGGCTTGGTCTACGGCTCACCCGGCACCCACGACTACCTGGCCACCCTGGAGGCGGATGCCCCCGTGGTGCTGCAGTTGTTCGGCCCGGAATCCCGGTTCATGCTCCCGGCCCTGGACCACTGCCTGGCCAAGGGGTTTGCCTGGTTCGACATCAACGCCGGCTGTCCCGTGCCCAAGGTGGTCAAGACAGGCTGCGGCGCCGCCCTGGTGCGCGACGAGGACGGTCGGGGCCGGCTGGTGCAGATGGTGCGGGACATGGCCCGCCAGCTCGGGCCGGGCCGGCTGGGGGTGAAGTACCGCCTGGGCTGGACCACCGGCGATGATGTGGCCGTGGAGCTGGCCTGCCGGCTGGAAGAGGCCGGGGCCGGCTGGCTCACCCTGCATCCCCGGCACGCCACCCAGGGCTATGGCGGCCAGGCGCGCTGGGAGGCCATCGGCCGCGTGGTGCGCGCCGTGTCCATTCCGGTGCTGGCCAGCGGGGACTTGTTTCATCCCGAAGACGGCATCCGCTGCCTGGAGCAGACCGGTGCGGCCGGGGTGATGTTTGCCCGCGGCGCCCTCAAGAATCCTGGCATTTTTGAGGGATTCCGCCGGCTGGCCGGCCATGCGAGCCGGCCGGACACGCCCCTGCCCCACGATTCTCCCCAGGCCCTGGCAGACTGCATCCGCCGGCATGCCAGCCTGGCCCGGGCACACGCCAGCAGCCCGGCCCAGTTCTTCCGCATGCGCGGATTCATCCCCCGCTACGTGAAGCGATTGCCGGAAGGGGGGACGTTGCGCAAACGGCTGACCTTGTGTAGGAACTGGGAAGAGCTGGAGACCATCGCCGCGACCATCGCCGCCCTGCCCGCCATGGAGCCGGTGGAAGCTGCCGACGCCGCACCCTAGCGGCCGTTGCATTACGGGTGGCCTGCACCTGGAAGCCATGGAAATTTCCGGGAAGAACAGGGGCAGCACGCCGGAAAGGGGGGACCGCCGAGTCATGGATGTCAAACGTGCCCGCACCGCCGGGTTCTGCATGGGCGTGAGCCTGGCCCTGCACAAGCTGGATCGGCTGCTGCAGCAAAACGGCCAACAGCCCATCCACACCCTGGGCCCCATCATCCATAATCCCCAGGTGCTGGAGCATTATGCCGCCCGCGGGGTGATCCGGCAGGACGATCCAGATGCCCTGCCCGGCAATGCCCAGGTGGTCATCCGCGCCCATGGCGTGCCCCAGGCCGTGGAGGCGCAATTGCGCACGCGCGGGGTGGAAATCCTGGACGCCACCTGCCCCAAGGTCAAGCGGGCCCAGCTGCTCATTCAGAAACAGGCCTCCCAGGGCCGCACGTTGCTGCTGTTCGGCGAACCGGACCACCCGGAGGTGGTGGGCCTGGTGAGCTATGCCAGCTCCGGCTGTCTGGTGTTTCAGGACCTGGAGACCCTCACATCCCTGCCCGTGAAGCCAGGCCAGGCCTACGTGCTGGCCTCCCAGACCACCCAGGACCGCCGCCGCTTTGAAGCCGTGCGGGCCTGGCTGCAGGCGCGCCTGGGGGATGACCTGCCCGTGCTGGAAACCATCTGCGACGCCACCCGTGAGCGCCAGGACGAAGCCAAGGCCCTGGCGGAAACGGTGGAGGTGATGGTGGTGGTGGGCGGGTTCGATTCCGGCAACACACGCCGTCTGGTGGATGTGGCCGTGGCTGCCGGCGCTCCTTGCCATCACGTGGAAACCGCCGATGCCCTGGACCCCGCCGCCTTTGCCGGCTGCCGTCTGGCCGGCCTCACCGCCGGGGCCTCCACCCCCAAACACATCATCGACGCAGTGGAATCCCGCCTGCGCGCATTTGCCTGAGCCCCAAAGGAGCCCTCCATGGCCCAGACGAACATTCTGCTTGAAGCCGGCACCAACGAACTGGAAGTGGTGGAGTTCTATCTGGAAGAAGCCGGCCCTGGCACGGGTGGTGGCCAGGCTGGCGCCTCGGGCTGTTACCGGGGCTACTACGGCGTGAACGTGGCCAAGGTGCTGGAAATCATCCGCATGCCCAGCGTCACGGAATTGCCGGAAGCCTCCAATTCCGCCATCCTGGGGGCCTTCAACCAACGCAACAATATCATTCCGTTGGTGGATTTGTCCATCTGGCTGGGCAAGGAACGCGCCGAGAATGAGGCCCCCAAGGTCATCGTCACGGAATTCAACAACTCCGTCACGGCCTTCATGGTGTCCGGCGTCACGCGTATCCATCGCATCAGCTGGGAGTCGGTGGAGCCGCCCAACCAGTACATGGCCGCCATGAGCGACAATTCCATCACCGGCGTGGTGCGGCTGGAAGACCGCATCGTCTTCCTGCTGGATCTGGAAAAAATCGTCACCGACCTGAACCCCGCCCTGGGCCTGAAGTTGGATGAGGCTGTGGACTGGACCACGGACATCCGGTACCGGGCCATCGTGGCGGACGATTCCGGCGTCATTCGCGAAATGATGCGGGATCTGCTGGAAAAAGCCGGCTTTGACGTCACCGCCTTCACCAACGGGCGCGATGCCTGGGAAACCCTGCAGCGCATCGCCCAGGCCGCTTCGGAGCAGAACCGGCCCGTGCGCGATTTTGTCCACGTCCTCGTCTCGGACATTGAAATGCCACAGATGGACGGCCACCATCTGACCAAGCGCGTCAAGGAAGATCCCGTGTTGCGCGACCTGCCGGTGATGCTTTTTTCCTCCCTCATCACGGACAAGCTGCGACATAAGGGCGAAACCGTGGGCGCGGATGACCAGATCTCCAAACCGCAGATCACGGAGTTGGCCCAGCGGGCCAGGACCCTCATCAAGTCCCGCTGGGGATAACGCCCAGAAGCCGGGCTGCAGGGTGGTGTGTTCGTCGCACGGTTGACACAGTATGGGGATATACCCTGAGCAAGATCGAGGGGTATCCCTAATATGTTGTACTCGTGCGAGGCGTGTCCATGCGGCGATCCGACGTTTTCACGCCCGAGGCTGGCTCGGGCTCCGTATGCTCCCTGCAGTACCGTGAGGAACTGCTCTCCCGCATCCTGCAGCGCAAGCATTCCTTTGCCGAGACCGCCGGCAAGCGCTACCTGTTGTCCCTTGGCCGCAGCCTCATCAGCATGGGGGCAGGGGTGGCCCGGTCCCGGGCAGACTCCCTGCAGGGTGCGGCGGACTCCTTCCGGCAGGCCGTGGCTGCGCTGCTGGACAGCCATTACCTCGGCCGGCTGCTGGGGGTGATGAAGGTCGTCATCGAGGAGTCGTCCCGGGATCCCGAACTGGGCTTTCTGCCCGGTCCCCAGGCCGAGGCCGTGGCGGATGCCTTTCTGGACGACCTGACCGCCACCTTTGTCGCGCATTTTGCCCAATCCCTCCGTGTCCTGTGCGGCGCGGCGTCCATGCAAGGGGAGATGCCCGAGGTGCAGGATGCCGCAGCCCGGTTTCGGGGCGACATGACGTCTCGCATCCGCCGACTGAATGTGGAGCTGGTGGCGCTGTATTGCCAGATGCATCGCTCCCTGCAGGCGGCGCATGGTCAGTCTAGGCAGTCCCGGGAGAAACGGGCACAGGAAGAGCGGGTCCCCCGGCTGCTGGACGCCTTTGGCCGCGGCCTGTTGCATCCCGTGGACTGTCAGCGGGGCATTGAGGCGTGTTGTCTGACCAGTGACACACACTTTCCGCGCCTGCTGTGCGCGCCGGTGTTGCAGGCCCTGCGTTGCTACGTCATTGGGTCGGAGAAATACGACGCCACCAATAGAAAGATCCTGCAGAGCATCTATAGATACTGCACCGCGGAATCACAGTTCCAGCGCTCTCGCCTGGCCGAATACTTCGAGGAACCGCACGTGCGGCAGTATCTGCTGGCATATCTACTCCACATCCTTAATGTATTATGCGAAGAGTCCAAGGTGGAGGCCTTTTCCAACGTGGTGCAGTCCCACCTGGCGGCGCTCCCCCTGGACATGTTCCCATCCCCGGTGGCAGGGAGCCAGCGTGACGCCAAAGGCCTTGGTGTTCTGGACGCCCCCACCTTTTGTGCGACCCATCGCGCCATGCTGCTGCAGGCCTGGGCGCAGTATTGCCTGGGACATCTGGAGGTGCTGCCAGGCCGCAGGCGGGCCGTGAAGATTTTGCGGCACCACCTCCCGGGTCTCATGATTCCCGACGAGGACGAGCTGGCATTCCCTGTGGCCCCCTGATGGCAGCCTCCATACGTTTTTGGCCAGGCCATAGGGGGGTCAGCAACCACAGGCGTCCAGCAGGGCCAGGATGCGCGGCCGAGCAGTGAGGCCATCCAGCCAGGCGCCGGGCAGGGCGTCCATGCCGCCGTGCGCTCCCAGAAGCATGCCCACGGCCATGCCGCGGGCGGCGCTGTCACCTCCGGCCAGGACATTGCGGGTTATGCCCAGGGCCAGATCATCCGCATAGCTGGCGCAGAGGTGAATCACCGCCGGAAACGCGCTGGCCACGGCACAACTCTGGCCAAACTCCTCGATCGCGGCCACGGTTTCTACATCCTTCGACGCCAGTCCCGCCCGCACCCAGTCCTGGATGTGGCTGGTGGCGTAGCCGGCTTCGGCCGCGGTCAGGAGAGCCTCGACCACGGGCGCGCCGTGCAACAGGTGCGCCACTGCCCGTGAGAAGAACGCGGCAGCATCAAGCACCTGGGCATGGTTGTGAGTCATTCTGGTCTGGGCCCTGGCAGCCGTGAGCAGGGCAGGCAGGTCCTGGCCATAGATCGCCAGCAGGGGGGCCATGCGCGCGGCGCCGGCCAGGTCCGTGGATGGGGAGCCGCCATCCTCCGCTGTGGCGCCGGCGGCGAAGCGCTCCAGGGTTCCGCGGGTGGCGCCATCCACGTAGCCGGCATATCCACCCTGAAACAGGGTCAGCCAGGCATGGTAAAATCGATGCAGCATGAACCCCCCGGTCGGGGCATCTTCCGATGGCGCCAGGGATTCCAGGAGCACCAGAGCCTGGTCGCCATAGTGGGTGCCGTCGCCAGCTGCCTTGCCGGCGTGGTAGCTTCCTGGGGCCGGCGGCAAGGGGCCGGCCAGCCTGCCATCCACCAGGTGCGGGGCTGCCAGGCTGGCGATGTCTGCCGCATTGTAGTTCCAGTGCAGGCCCAGGGCCATGGTGTCTCCAAGAAAGGCGCCGAGCACGGCGGCCCGGCAGGCAGGGCAGGGGGGCATGGATGTTCCTCCGGGTGTTGAGGGCGGGACAATGGCCGCAGCATACGCCGGTTGCGCGGGTGAGGCAATTTTTCTGCTCCGGGGGACGAAAAAAATAAGGCCTTGCCTGCAGGGTGGGGGGGATACCTGCAGGCAAGGCGCTTGGTGGGGGACCGGGGGGGTGGTCCCCGCTATGGGCAGGGAGCGGGCGGACAGGCGTGGCGCTGCCGGGCGCTCCCGTTGCGTCGAACCGACCGCTGCAGGAGGGGGGGGATCCTTGGATGCGCGGTCGGCAGGTCGGCCACCCAGGGGGGGAGGGCGGCCAATATGGGTGCCAGCCAAAGGCCGGACAATGTCAGAGCGCCGCTGTACAGCTCAGTCAACTCTGGCCTGTCGCGCGGCCGGAATTGACTCCCGGGGCAGGATATGCGGCCCCTGGGCCATGCGCAGCAAGTCAAAGGCGGCCCGGAAGGCCTCCACCGCCGTGTCCGTCACGTGGACGGGTACACCTGGTTGCAAGGTCTGGATGACCCGCAGCACGTTGCCTTCCGGCACCCGCATCAACGCACGATCAACAAAGACGGCATCAAAGGGCACCTTGCTGAAGGCAAAGCTGTACACCGCCGCCACCGGAGAGCTGTGGCATTCACAGGTGAGGCCGGCGCGCTGCAGGGCTTGGCAAATCTGCTGCAACGTCGGGGCGCATCTGTGAATGGCGAGTACATGCATAGCATCACAGCCTTGCTTGTTCGTTGTGCCAGTAGCACGCATCGTGCCAAAGCAAGGCGCGGCGACATCGCATTGTAACATATTGAATACAATAAGATAATATAAAAAATGCCCCACGACTGGTGCGGGGTGGAGCTGTGCGTAATCGCACGACAGCATGTGCGGCGTGCGTTATCGCTCGCCAAGTTTCTGCAGTCGGCGATGCAGGGCAAAGCGCGAGATGCCCAGGTAGGCGGCGGCGCGGCTCTTGTTGCCCTGGAATTTGGCCAGGGCCTGCTCCACGATGGCGGTGATGAGGGCTTCCAGGTCCAGGCCGTCGTCGGGGAGGGTCAGGGGATGCGCCTGCTGGGGGAAGACGGTCGCGCCGCCGCAGGCAACAGGCTCCGTCGCAGTAAGGAATGTCAGGTGTGCCGGGAGCAGGATCGGGCCATCGCAGGTGAGCACGGCGCGTTCGATGGCGTGTTCCAGCTCTCGCACATTGCCCGGCCAGGAATGGCCCATGAGCAAGGCCATGGCTTCCGTTGAAATCTGTGAAAAATCCTTACGTTTTTTGACGGATTCGCGTTTCAGGAAGTGGTGCGCCAGGGCTTCGATGTCCTGCGGGCGTTGCCGCAAGGGAGGAATCACCAGATGGCCGACCTTGAGCCGGTGAAACAGGTCACGCCGGAAGCGGCCCTCGCCCACCAGTTGTTCCAGGCCGCGGTTGGCTGCGCAAATGACGCGGGCACGGAACTGCCGCCGCTTGACGCCTCCCACGCGGTAATAGGTACGTTCCTCCAGCACTCGCAACAGCTTGGGCTGCAGGGTCAGGGGCAGTTCGGCGATTTCATCCAAAAAAAGGGTGCCTTGGCCAGCCAGTTCCAGCTTGCCCTGGGCGCCCCGGGGGGCGCTGCCGGTGTAGGCGCCGGGATCGTGGCCAAAGAGTTCGGCTTCGAACAGTTCTGCGGGGATGGCGGCACAGTTGATGGCCACAAAGGGTTCGTCACAACCGCCTTCGCCAAAGTGGATGGCCCGGGCCACCACCTCCTTGCCCACGCCGGTTTCGCCTTCCAGCAGCACGGGTACGTCCGGGTTGGCATGGAACAGCCGGGTCTCCTGGAACAGGCGCAGCATGGGGGCGGAGGCGGCCACCACGCCTTCCAGCCCGGCTCGTTCCCGCAGCAGGCGGCGGGCATGGTCCAGGTCCTGACGCAGGGTGCTGGTGGCGGCGGCCACGTGCTGCTCCACGGGGGCTTTCAGGGCCTGATTTTCCCGCAGCAGGGCCTGATGTTCTGCGGCGCGCTCCAGCACAGCAGCCAGCTCCCGGGCATTGATGGGCTTGTTCAGGTAGTCGTAGGCACCCTTGCGCAGGGCCTCGATGGCGGTTTCCATGTCCCCATGGCCGGTGATGAGCACCACGTCACAGGAGCTTGTTTCCGGGGCGGCCTTGATGGCCGTCAGCAACTCCAGCCCGTCCATGCCGGGCATGCGGATGTCCGTGACCACCAGGGGAAAGCGCTCCTGCCGCATGCGGACCAGGGCTTCCTCACCGCCGGTCACGGCCGTGGGAGAGTGCCCCAAATCGGCGATGACCACTTCCAGGCTTTTGAGACTGTTGGGATTGTCATCCACCACCAGCACGCGCATGGGCACCTCAGGCCGCCTCGGCGGCGCGCAACACCAGGGTAAAGCGGGCGCCCTGGGGCGCGGCTGCCTGGGCCAGCACATCCGCCCCCCAGGCTCGGGCCAGGCTGTGGACGATGGACAGCCCCAGCCCCATGCACAGGCTGGCGTCCTTAGTGGTGAAGAAGGGATCGAACAGCCGGTCCTGCCGTCCCCCCAGGCCGGGGCCGTTGTCTTCCACGATGAGCAACACCCGGTTTGTCTCGGCTCGAACGTCCACCCGGATGCATTTGGGGTGTTCGGGGGTTGCGGGCAGGGTGTCCAGGGCCTGCATGGCGTTGACCACCAGATTGATGACCACCTGCTCCAGCTGCATGGGGCTGGCCAGAGCCAGGGGCAGATTCTCGGCCTGGGTCAGGGAAAGCTCGATGCCGTGGGCGGCCAGCTGGGCACGCAGGAGCTGCAGGCCGCTGCGCACGCAGGCGCCCACGTCCACGGGCTGGATGGTGGCGGGGGTATCCAGCTGGGAGAGGGCGCGCATGTGGTTGATGATGTCGCGGACCTTGCCGGCTTCTTGCAGCATCAGGCTGATGCGTTGTCGGATGGTGGCCAGGGGCAGGGACGGGTTGTTTTCCAGCAGCATTTCCAGGCCGCTGCCGTACAGTTGCAGGGCGTTGAGGGGCTGGTTGATCTCATGGGCGATGCCGGCAGCCAGGGTGCCCATGGCTTCCAGCTTCTGGGCGCGGTGCAGCCGGGCTTCCACGGCCAGCTTTTCGGTCACATCTTCCACCAACAGGATGATATCCCGGCCGGTCTCGCTGCCCGTGGGCAGGGGGCAGAAGGTAAAGCGCAGGGTGCGGGGACCCTGGGGCAGGGGGACCTCCAGGTGCAGCTCCTGGGGAGCATCGTCGCAGGCTCCTGGGGCACAGGGGCAGGGAGCGGCCTGGTCCAGGGTGGGCAGCAGGCGCCGGCAGTGGGGCTGGGTATCGAAGGAAAGGTGCGGATACCACCGCCGCAGTTGGAGGTTGGCCAGGACAATGCGCTGGCGTGCGTCGATGACGGCCAGGCCCAGGGGCAGATTGTCCGTGATGGAGCGGGCCAGGTGCTCGCTCTTGACGGCGGCTTCCCGCGCATGGCGAAAGTGGGTGATGTCCACATGGGTGCCGGTGAAGGTCAGGGGCTTGCCGGCCTCGTCGCGGGAGACCACGCCACGGGTGAGAAACCACAGCTCCCGGCCATCCTTGTGGAGCATGCGATGCTCCTGTTCAAAGACGTCCAGCGCGCCTTCCATGTGGTCCCGGGCCGCGGCAAGGAGGGAGTCGCGGTCCTCGGGATGGATGCGGGAAGTCCAGGCCTCCACGGTGGACGGCAGTTCCGACTCGGCAAAGCCCAGCA
>JAIWOE010000024.1 GCA_020217165.1 Desulfovibrio sp.
TGTGCTTGAGGATGGGGTCCAGGTGCAGGGTGCGCTCCCGGGCGTCCCATTCCCAGCCGCCCAGCCCGCCGGCCACCAGGGCCAGCTGATAGCGCCGGTCCCGGGCACGCAGGGCCTCCAGGGTGCGGCGATGGGCGGTTTCATCCTGGGCCACCATGACCACGCCGTATTGCGGCAGGGGGATGGGCGCCACCCAGGCCCGCAGCCAGGCAATCTCGCCATCGCCTCGCTGCAGGCCGAATTCCACGGGCCCGAGTTGTTCTCCCCGGGCCAGAGCCTTCACGGCGGGATATTCATCCGCAGGCAGGGGCGTGCCGTCCGGCCGTAGCAGGGGCCAATGATGGGCGGATGCATCGCATTGGCGCAGGGCTTCCGCGGGCAGGCCGAGAATGGTTGCCGCCGTGGCGTTGGCTTCCAGGATGTTGCCCTGTGGGTCGGTGATGCCCACGGCCACGGGCAGCAGGCTGGCGATGAGGCGGTACAGCGCCAGGGCGTCTTCCCCGGCAGGCAGGCCGGAGGCAGGCGATTCGGCTGGCACGGACGACACCGCCGCCTCACCCTGCCGCATGCTTGGCGGCGGTGCTGGCCAGCACGCGGTGGAACTCGGTGGCATTCACTGGTTTGGCAATGTAGCCGTCCATGCCGGCGGCGAGAAAGCGTTCCCGGTCCCCTTTGAGGGCATGGGCGGTGACGGCCACCACCGGAATGTGCGGGTTCAGCCCGGGCACAGCGCCGCTGCGAATACGTTCCAGCAGCTCCAGGCCGTCCATTTCCGGCATCTGAATGTTGGTCAAGACCATGTCGAACCGACGGATTCGCAGCACATCCAGGGCCTGCAGGCCGTTACCAGCGCAGACGGCCTGATGGCCCTGCTTTTCCAGCAGCCGCACGGCCAGGCGTTGGCTGACGATGTTGTCGTCCACCACCAGCACCTCCAGCGGGTGGGCATCCCCAACCGGGGCGGCCTCGACGGTGGGGCGTGGCGCCAGCACAGCCGGGGGCTGGAAGGTGGCGGTGAAGTAAAACGTGGAGCCCAGGCCGGGCCGGCTGCGCAGCCAGATGGCGCCGCCCATCATCTCCGCCAGTTCCTTGGCGATGGCCAGCCCCAGGCCCGTGCCGCCGTATTGGCGCGCTGTGGGGGCCTGCAGGTAGCTTTCGAAAATTTCCCCATGTTTTTCCGGGGGGATGCCCAGGCCGGAATCCCGCACGGAAAACAGCAGCTTCACGGGGCTGGGCTGCATGGCCAGGGCGCGGGCCTCCACCTCCTCGCGGCTCATGGGCACGGTGACCATATTCACCTCCACCTCCAGGCCGCCGGCGTCGGTGTATTTGACGGCGTTGGAGACCAGGTTGCCAATGATCTGCCCCAGGCGGCCGGGGTCGCCGTTCAGGCGGGGGGGGACATCGGGGCTGATGTGCAGGGAGCAGAAGATGCCCTTGCGCTCGCAGGCGTGGCGGTGCGGCTTGAGGGCTTTGTCCAGGGTGGCCCTGAGGTCAAAATCCACCTTGGCCAATTCCATCTTGCGGGCTTCGATTTTGGAAAAATCCAGAATATCGTTGATGATGCGTAGCAGGGTTTCGGCGGAGTCGCGCACGGTTTCCAGAAAATCCCGCTGCTCGTCGGTGAGGTCCGTGTCCAGGGCCAGCTCGGTCATGCCGATGATGCCGTTCATGGGGGAGCGGATTTCGTGGCTCATGTTGGCCAGAAAAGCGCTCTTGTGCTGGCTGGCGCGTTCGGCGGTCTGCTTGGCGGAACGCAGCTCCCGCTCGGCGCGGACCTTGAACAGGGCGATTTCGATGTTGGAATGCAGTTCGCGTTCTTCGAACGGCTTGATGAGGTAGCCGAAGGGTTCGGAAAGCTTGGCCCGCTCCAGGGTTTTTTCATCGGAATAGGCCGTGAGGAAGATGATGGGCGTGCCCTGGTGGGTGTGGATGAGTTCCGCCGCCTGCACGCCGTCCATCTCGCCCCTGAGCTTGATGTCCATGAGGATAAGGTCCGGTGTCAGCTCCGCGGCCTTGTCCACGGCTTCCTCGCCGGTGGAGCAGATGGCCGGTACCTTGTAGCCCAGGCGTTCCAGGGTATTCTTGATGTCCAGGGCGACGATGCGCTCGTCGTCCACGATCATGATTTCCACGTCAGCCATGCACGGTGTCCCCTCGGTGTCCCCGGAAAGTGCCCGAAACAGCCCTTCGCATCAAGGGGGGCGCGCGCCCTGCAGCACGAAAAAACCGTAAACGGGTACGGTGCGCAGGGGGTAAAAGTCATTGTTTTGTAGGACGAATCTGCTACATTCCGCGGCACGTTGCTGCGCAAAGGGGGCGCTTTGTGAAGAAACTGTGCGTCGGTGATCTCAAAGTGGGCATGTTTATTGCCGATACCGGTCTCTCCTGGCTGGAGAATCCGTATCTGTATGCCCAGGAAGGCATGGTGACAAGCCAGGAGCAGGTGGATGCCCTGGTGAAGGACGGCTACACTGACGTCTTTGTGGATCCGGCCCGGGGCACGTATGTGTTTGAGGATGACGGGCGCACCGCGGAACAGCACATGGCCGATGGCGTGCTGGCCACCCCGGATGTCAGCTGGGACGGCGCCGAGGCCATGGTTGCCCGGCACGAGGCCCTGCGCGCGGAAATGGCCACCGCCAGAAAACTCTACGCCGAGGCCATGCAGAACGTCCGTTCCTTCCTGGATGCCGCCAGAGACGGCCATATGTTGGAGGTGGCGGCGTCCGAGGCGCTGGTGGAACAGGTCATCGATTCCCTGCTCCGCAGCGACGACGCCCTGGTCTCCCTCACCAAGCTTAAGACCTTTGACGAATACACCTACACCCACAGTCTCAACGTCTCGGTGCTCAGCGTTTCCTTTGGCAAGGCCTTGCATCTGCCCAAGTCCAAATTGCGCCTCCTGGGCTTGGCCGGCCTGTTCCACGACCTGGGAAAACAACGCATCCCCCCGCAAGTGCTGAATAAGCCAGGCAAGCTGACCCAGGACGAGTTCGAGGTCATCAAATCCCACCCCGAACGCGGCCACGCCCTGTGCGCGGCGGGAGGAATCAAGGATACAGAGGTGTTGCGGGGGATTATCGAACACCATGAAAAGTGCAACGGCTGTGGCTACCCAGGCGGCCTGACTGGCGACGCCGTGCACCTGTTCGGACGCATCATCAGTGTGGCGGATGTGTATGACGCCCTGACCAGCCGCCGTGTCTACAAGAACGGCATGCTGCCCAACAAGGCCCTCTCCATCATGTACAACATGCGGGGGGAAGACTTTTTCCCAGGCATGGTGGAGCGCTTCATCAAGTCCGTGGGCATTTACCCCGTGGGCAGCCTGGTGCGGCTGTCGGATTTCTCCCACGGCGTGGTGGTGACGGCCAACCCTGCCCTGCCGCTGCTGCCTCTGGTCAAGGTGTCCTTTGACGAGCGCATGCGGCCCCGGGCGCAGGTCCTGGTGGACCTTGCCGAGGAAAAAGCCCTGCACGGCCTGCGCGCCCGCAAAATCGTGGATTGCCTGGACCCCCGGGACTACAAGCTGGACATTGCCCCCCTGCTAGCCTGAGTCGGACAGGCGCTTGAGCAAAACGGGCGCCTGAGCCAGACGGGGCCGGGGTCAGGGTGCTGTGCCGGCGTCCCTGGGCTCCACAGGCAGGCCGGCATCCACCCAGGCGTCCCAGCCGCCCACCAGGGCGTATACATGGGGGACGCCGTTCTCCAGCAGCCGCAGGCCCACGCGCAGGCTGGTGGACTCGTCATAGCACGTGCAATACAGCACGTAATGCTTCGATTTGTCGAGGGATTTCGCCCATTCTCCGGCCTGGCGCGGTTCGTGCCGCACGGCGCCCTTGATCTTGTGTTTCTCATGTTCCCAGGAGGAGCCGGTGCGGGCATCCAGGACCACGATGGCGGGATCGTCCAGGCGCTCGGCCAGTTCCTCTATGCTCATGCGGCCAATCATGTCCGCGGTGGGCTTGCCTGCAGCATCCTTGGACGCCGCCAGGGCCGGCATGGCCAGGGCCACCAGGAGCAGGCCTGGCAGGACTACGGCGAGTGAGCAGGCACGGCGGAAGGAAGGACGAATGTTCATGGAGCAGTCTCTCCTGAGGCGCTTGCGCTTCGCGGCATGCGGAACGCGGTGACGGTGTACGAAAAAAAAAGAATCTTCCAAGGGGCATCCTCCCGGGCGCGCCTTACTCCACCCCATATCCCTGCAGTTTTTTGTGCAGGGTGACGCGGGAGATGCCCAGCAGCCGGGCGGCCTCACTCTTGTTGCCGCCGGTTTGGGCCAGGGTCTGCAGGATGGCGGCCTTTTCCACATCCTCCAGGGTGCGCCCGGCCAGGGAGGGGGGGGCAGGGGTGGTGTCTGCTCCGGCCTGGAGGGGGAGCGGCGCGGCAGCCGCCTGGCGCAGGGCCAGGGGAAGCTCCCGCTCGCTCACGTATTCCCCGGCTGCCAGCAAGGCCGCGCGTTCAATGGCGTTTTCCAGCTCTCGCACGTTGCCGGGCCAGCCGTGGCGCACCAGGGCGTCCATGGCCTGCGGGGTGAAGCGCTTGAGGGATTTGCCGTACTTGGCGGCGAATGTATCCAAAAAATGCTGGGCCAGCAGGGGGATATCCTCCGGACGTTCCCGCAGGGCCGGGACATGGATGTGCAACACGTTGAGACGATAAAACAAATCCTGACGAAACCTGCCGGCGGCCACCTCGGCTTCCAGGTCGCGGTTGGTGGCGGCGATGATGCGCACATCCACGGTGAGGACGTCGTCGCTGCCCAGGCGTTGCAGCTCTCCCTGCTGGAGCACCCGAAGCAGCTTGGCCTGGATGAGGGCGTCCAACTCGCCAATCTCGTCCAGAAACAACGTCCCGCCATCGGCCTGCAGGATGCGGCCCTCCCGGCGCTTATCCGCCCCGGTGAAGGCGCCTTTCTCATGGCCAAAGAGTTCCGATTCCAGCAGCGAGGCCGTGAGGGCGGCGCAATTCAGGGGCACCAACGGCCGCCGGGCGCGGGCGGAATTAGCGTGCACGGCCCGGGCGATGAGCTCCTTGCCCGTGCCGGATTCGCCGGTCACCAGGGCGGTAGCCTCGCTGCGGGCAGCCACGGCGGCCATGGCTAGGGCTTCCTGCAAGGCCGGGCTCACGCCAATGATGCAGCCGGGGTCAAAGGCATCGGGCAACCTGGCGCGCAGGCTGGCATTTTCTTTCTTGAGCCGGGTGTGGTCCAGGGCGCGATCCAAGGCCAGGCGGACCAGCTCAAAGTCCAGGGGCTTGGTGAGGTAATCATAGGCCCCGGCCTTGAGGGCTTCCACGGCCACATCCACGGTGGAATAGGCCGTCATGATAAGCACCGGCACCGCCGGATTGCGTTGCTTGATGCGCGCTAGGGCCTCCACGCCGGAGAGGCCGGGCATGCGCACGTCCATGAGCACGGCGTCATACGGCCCTTGCTCCACCAGGGCGGCGGCCTCTTCTCCCCGCGTGGCCGGCGTGACGGCATATCCCCAGCCCTTGAGCAGCAGGGCTAACGATTCAAGGTGGCCCAAATCGTCATCCACCACAAGGATGCGTGGAATTGTCACGGGTTATCCTTTACGATATTGAAGAATCGCAATGTGGCCACGGCGCCCGGGCCAGGAATGGCATTGGCCAGACGAACCTCCCCGTGGTGGGCTTCCATGATCTGCTGTACCACCGCCAGCCCAAGCCCCACGCCCTGGGGACGCGTGGTGACGTACGGGGTGAACAGGGTGGGCAGCACCTCCTCCGCAACGCCCGGGCCGGTATCCCGCACCTCCAGCACCACGGCCCGGGCCGGGCCGGCCAGCTCCGTGCGAGCGGTCAGGGTGAGTACGCGGGGCCTGTCCTCCACCCGATGCATGGCTTCCATGGCATTGAGCATGAGATTGAGCAGGGCCTGGAGGAGTTTGTCCGCATCGCCAAGGATCGCAGGCAAGTCCTCTTGAATCGTATTATTGATTGCGATATTTTGCTGTTCAAAGTCGAATTTCAGCAATGAGATGCAGCGTTCCACCACATCGTGAATCGCAATTTCCTGCAGCGTGGCATCAGAGGGGCGTCCCAGCTCAAGCAGTTCCCCCACCACTCGGTTAAGCCGATCCACCTCGCGAAGCATCAGGGACGCCATGCGGTCTCCATCGCTGTGGTCGGGGAACTGGCCACGGAAGAAGGTGGCGGCGGCCTTGATGGCGCCCAGGGGATTGCGGATTTCATGGGCCACGCCCGCGGCCAGGGAGCCCACGGCGGACAGCTTGTCGCGGCGACGCACGGCCTCCTGCAGGCGTTTGGTTTCCGTGAGATCCCGAAGGATTACCAGCACGCCGGCGGGCAGGCCCTGGGCCGGCGGCATGGCCGAGGCTGTGAGCTGCACCGGCTGGGGGTCGGCCCCGGCATGCGGCAGCAGCAGTTCCTGGTCCACGGGTGCGCCGTCCTGCAGGACGGGGCGGATGGCCTCGGCCAGCACGGGCGGCAGGTGCTCAATGCTGTCCATGCCGCAGGCGCACGGGCGTCCCAGCATGGCCTCGGCGGTGGCGTTGCAGCGGTCGATGCGGCCGGAAGGGTCCAGCACCAGGCAGCCGGCGGGCATCTGGGTCAGGGCTTCGGCGGCCAGGGTCTGGGATCGGGCCAGGAGCAGGCGGGATTGCCGGGCGTCTCGCGCCCAGAACAGGCTGCCCACGCCGCCACCCCCTAGCACGAGCAAGGCCAGGGAGAGCAGGGCGGTGTTGCGCAGGTCTTCGCGGCGGGCGGCGTCAAAGGGTGCGATCTCCAGCCCGACGAACAAGGCATGCCCGGTGCTGGGGTCCGGGCAGGTGGCGTTGTTCATGCCACACCAGGCCGGCTCGTGGTGCGGAGGCAGGGCGCCCAGCTGGGCGCGCATGGCCGGCGAGCAGTGCGGGGCCAGGGGGGAATATGTTCTGTAGACCAGGAAGGCCTGACGGCCGTCGGGGGCTTCCACAATGCGCCACTGCGGTGCGCAGCCCGGCGCCAGGGAGGCCATGTCTGCCTCGTCCCACAGCCTGCCGCCCACATCGGGGGAGCCGGAGTGCAGCTGCAGCCTGCCGCGACCATCGGTCAGGGCCAGAAAGAGCACGTTGGGCTGGGCGGCCATCTCTTCCAGCAGAATCTGCAACCGGTCGTCCGCGGGGGCACCCCGGCGATGGCCGCGCAATCCCGTGCGTGCCCCGGCTTCCACGGCGGTGATGATGGCTTCCCCTTTTTCCAGAAGCAGGGAGGACATGGCCTGCTTGGCGCGGTGGGCGCTCATCCAGGCCATGACACCCACCACCAGCGCCAGGATGAGGGCTGCTCCGGCGACGGCCCAGGCCGTGGCCGGCAAGCCGGCAGGCGGAGCAGCCTTGGCAGAAGGGGTGGAAGCAGCCTGGGGCGACGACATGATGGCTCCTGCGAAGAATCGGTACAGCTGTTCATAAAATTTACATGCGAGGCGTCCATTTGTACAGTTCCTGAACGGTGTTCAGGTTGGCGCCGGTGTTCCACGTTGCTGGAGCGAAAAACATGCCAGTAATTTCAGGGTACTGTCATTGCTACGCCTGTGTTGGCCCAGCCTTTGCTTAATCAAAGGCAACCCGCTGACACCATGTACATTCCTTTCAAGGAGCTTCTCCATGCAATCGCGCCTTACACTGTTCGCCATCGTCTTCGTGTTGGGTCTGGCATTGGCCATGCCGGCCCTGGCCCTGCCTCATCGCGGCGGCCACGGGCAGGGCTATGGCTGCGGCATGATGGGCGGCAATGCCACGGATCCGGAAGTTGTGGCCAAGTTCAAGCAATTCCAGGATGAAACCGCGGCCCTGCGGCGCACGCTGGCGGCGGATGCCACGGAGCTGGAAGCCGTTCTCAATGCCCAGAATCCCGATACCGCCAGAGCCCGCCAGCTGCGCGAAAAGATCTTCGACACCCACCAAAAGCTGCGTGATGCCGCTGACAAGGCCGGCCTGCCCATGGGGATGGGCGGCATGGGCTGCATGGGTGGTGGCTGCGGCGGCATGATGGGCCGCATGGGCGGCGGCTGCGGCGCCGGCCAGGGCTGCATGTAGCCCGCTGAGAGTGTTTCCTCTCCCCCCTCCTCCATTCTCGCAACCCTCAGCAAAACGCCCTCCCTGTCGCGGGGGGCGTTTTCTTTTTGGCAAAAACCTGTCACAGGGCGGTGGTACCACGTCGGAACAGTTCGTGACCCAAAGGAAGGGCGAGGATGCGGCCGTTGCTGGGAATGTGTGTGTGGTGTCTGCTGCTGGCAATGGCCCTGCCGTGCCGGGCGGCCACCCCGATCCTTGTTCGGGCGGACATGTGGATGCCCTACAATGGCCATCCCGAGGCCCCCAGGCCGGGGTACATGGTGGAGGTTATCCGCGAGATCTTCGAGCCCCAGGGCTACGCCATCGACTATGGCCTGATTTCCTGGAGCAGGGCCCTGGAAGAATGCCGGCATGGGCACATCCATGCCGTCATCGGAGCGGGGGAGGACCGGCAGACGGACTTCATTTTTCCCGAAGAAGAAATCGGCTGGTCCGGCTACGCCTGGTTCGTCCGCACGGGATTCAACTGGACGTTTACGGGGCTGGAGTCCTTGCGCAGCGTGCGCCTTGGCGTGTGCGACACCTGCACCTATGACGACGCCCTGGATGCCTACATCGCCGACTACCGCCACACCCAGGCCGTGCAACCCCTGGCCGGGGAAGACATGGTGCAGAAGAATGTGGCCAAGCTCCTGGGCAAACGCATCGACGTATTTTACGAAGACCCGCTGGTGGTGGGCTGGGAACTGCTGCGCCACAACGCCACCCACCTGGTGAAGCTGGCAACCATGGCCCCGGAGGAGCGGTTCGAGCGCATCTTCATGGGCTTTTCCAAGGCGCGCCCGGAATCCCGGCACCTGGCCCAACTGTTCGACGAAGGCATCCGCCAACTGCGGGCTTCGGGACGGCTGGCGGAGATCCTGTCCCAGTACAACCTGGAGGATTGGAAGGCGCAGCTGCCTCCCGACCGTCGCATGCCACCCGCGCAGGAGTGAGCTCGGTCCTACAATCCCAGGGCGGCGCGGATCTCGTCGTCCTTGTTGCCCAGGATCACCGTGTCCCCAATGCGGATGGTGGGGAAGGATAGGGTGGGGTTGATGAGGCGCAACTCGCGCATGCGGTCGTTGCGGTCGTCGCCGGTCAGGCGGTCCACGTAATGGCAGGTGTAGTTGCCGTCGATGAGTTCATCCAGCAATTCCTTGGCTTTGGCGCAGTGGACGCAGGTGGACAGGGCATAGATGATCACGGGCGGGTGCATGGCGTCTCCGGAGGGTTGGCGGTGGACGAAATCATGCGGAGATTTCCACATAGTGGCAGCCCTTGCTCTCCTTGTTGCGCAGGGCGCTCAGGGCCACGATGGAAGCGGCGCAGCTGCCGTGCCAGAGGTCGATGAGGGGCTTGGACAGGGGCGTGCGCTTGTAAAACTCCACCAGGTGCAGGACCAGGGAGTTCAGGTCGTCCGCGGCGCGCTTGAGGCGCATTTCCGTGCGCATGAGCCCGGCATAATTCCACATGGTGTTGCGGATGGTGGCCCAGTCCTGGGCAATGAGGGCGGGGTCTTCATCATGGCGTCCGCCGGGGTGCTGCCAGTCCCGGATGGAGGCGAGCAGTAATTTTTCCGCATGCTTGCGCCGGTGCAGTTGCTGGGCAATGTGTTCGCCCGCAGTATGGCCCCAGAGCAGGCCCTCCAGCAGGGAGGTGCTGGCCAGACGATTGGCCCCGTGCACCCCGGTACAGCTGCATTCGCCCACGGCATAGAGCCGCTCCAGGCTGGTGCGGCCAGCCAGATCTACCAGTACGCCGCCGCAGTGATAATGCGCCGCCGGCACCACGGGGATGGGCTCCTTCATAATGGAGATGCCATGCTCCAAACACTGCTTGTAAATGGTGGGGAAACGGGTGGGCAGGTCGTGGGGCACGGTGCGACAGTCCAGAAACACGCATTCCTCGCCCGTGCGGTGCAGCTCCTCCACAATGGCCCGGGAGACGATGTCGCGCGGGGCCAGCTCCAGGCGTTTGTCATAGCGGGACATGAACCGCTCGCCGGCGCTGTTAACCAGGATGGCGCCCTCGCCGCGCATGGCCTCGGTGATGAGGAACCGCCGTTTGCTGCGGTGGTACAGGGCCGTGGGGTGGAACTGCACGTACTCCACGTTCATCAGACTGGCGCCAGCCCGCGAGGCCATGGTGATGGCCGAACCCACACTGCAATCCGCGTTGGTGGTGTGCTGGAAGATGCGGCCCAGCCCGCCCGTGGCCAGCACGGTGAAGTCCGCCAGGATGGTTTCCACCACCCCCGTGGCGCTGTTCAAGACGTAGGCGCCCAGGCACTCGTTGACACGCTGGTAGCGAAACTGCAGGGCGCAGGTATGGTGATGGCTGGTGATGAGGTCCACAGCGGTGCGGCCGCAAAGCAGTCTGATGGAGTTGGACGCCTGCACGGTCTTGATAAGTCCGTCCATGATAGCCCGGCCAGTGTAGTCCGCACAGTGCAGCACCCGGAACACGGAATGCCCGCCCTCGCGGGTGAGGTCGAATTCCGCCTCGCCGTCCTGCAGTTCAGGACCGCCGGTTTTGCGCGCAAAGGGGATGCCGATGCGGTCGATGAGGATATCCTTCACCGCTGCGGGGCCGCGACGGGCCAGGAAGCGTACGGCCTTGATGTAGTTGTGGTCCCAGCCGGCCTTGCGGATGTCTTTTTCCAGCAGGGAGGGGGTGTCTTCGGGGCTGGTGTAGACGATGCCACCCTGGGCATAGGCGGTGTTGCCGTCGTCGGGCTCGTCGCCGGCGGTGAGGACGATGACGTCAAAGCCGGCCTCGGCCAGTTCCAGGGCGCAGGTAAGGCCGGCAATGCCGGAGCCGATGATCAGTGCCTGGCAGGAAAGGCGCGCAGTTGGCATGGAAGCCCCGCTCAGTCGGCGGCCTGCTGCAGGAAGCCGCAGGCGTTGATGGTTTGATGGCGTTGGCCGCAGATGACCACGCGGGGGGCGGGGCCATCCAGGGCGAGTTCGTGGCCAGCAATGCAGTCCGCGGCGCGCAGGCGATCCAGGGAGCGGGCCAGGTCGTCCAGAAAGGCCTTTTGGGGCCGGCGCTCCTGGCCCATGAGCTGCTGCAGGCGGGAGACGTCGGCCTCAAAACCGGCTGCAAAGATGCTCATGGCGCCGTGCAGCCACTTGTCGAATCCCTCGCGGCCCAGGGCGTAGCGGTCCTGACGCCGGGCGCCTTGCTGGGGGCTGCGGCCCAGGGTCTGCAAAATCTCGTCGTTCACTTCCACCAGGCAACTGGTGGCGGTATCGTCCAGGAGCAGGCGGTTGAGCAGACGCGTCAGGTAGCGGTAGCCGCCCTTGCGGACTTCCAGGCAGGCGCCGTGGAGGCGGGCCAGGCTTTCGAAGAGTCGCGTGCGGTTTCGCTCGTCGTGCCGGAGGTGCAGTTCTTTGAGCAGCTGGGCCGGTGCCACCATGCAGCCTGTGGCGGCGCGGGGTTGCTGGGCGCAGTAGAGCAGGATGTCCAGATCGAACTGATCAAGGGTTTCACCGGTGTACAGCAGCACCTTGGCGCGGGCCACCGTGGCCAGGGCATGGGCGGACACCTGGGTCCGTTTGCCCAGGTAGTCCGCCCTGAAGAGGCTTGAGAGGAGGAACAGCGCAGGTTTCTGGAACCGCAGGCTGGGCGCGTTGGCGGCGGAGGTCATGAACTCCGCGCTAGCCATACCGGGAAAGCCATCGCCAGACAGGGATGACAGGGACGCCAGGGAGGCGAGGGACGCCATGGGAGCCATGGGGGCCTGGGTATCGTCGTGCGGGGCGATGGAGAACATGGGCGGCTCCAGTGCGTGCGCTGTGGAATGGAATCTACACCATAGAGCACTCAGCGTTCCGGGGCAACCGGCGTTTCCGTCCGTTTGACGAAAATCATCGGGGCCTTGGGGGGTGTTGCCCAGGGCAGGGCCATGGGAGCGCCATCCAGGAGCACCCCTTCCAGCACGGGTTCCTGGCGGGTGAGGAAGTGCTGGAACACGTCGGTTTCAATGTAGAATCCATTGTCCGTAAACAACCCGGCCAATTCCTTGGCCAGGAAGTTGAACAGGCGCATGCGCACCAGGCATTGCCTGCCGGGGCTGTCTTGCTGTGTTGCCTTCTGCTGGAGGGTGATGGTGTCCCGCATTTGTTTGAACGGGCTGTTGGAGCGCATCATGGCGCCCATGAGGCCAGGCATGGCGCTGGAGAGGGCCACGGTATCGCCGGCGGTGATCTGGGCGGTGTCGATGTCGTCCACGGGGTGGCCATTGAGGAAAACCGTCTGGATGCGCCGTTGGGTATAATCACCGCAGACGTGCATCTGTTCGCAAAGGAATTCGCGGATGGTGCAGCCGTCTTCGCAGGCGACGTAGAAGTGGTCCTGGAAGAGCTGCTGGAACTGTTCAGGCTGAGAGGTGCGAAAGAACAGGGCAGGCGGGTTGATGGGGATAGCGCCGGGAAGCATATCGGCGGCGCCATCGGGCACGTTGTGTACCGTGGGCATGTGACCTTCCTGCAAAAAAAAAAGCCCAGCAGGAGGGGCCGGGCGGCCCCTCCTGCTGCTGGTGTGCTGACGGATAGACTAGAATTCCATGACCTTGTCCAGTTCTTCGGCGGGCACGTCAAAGACCACGCCGTGAGGAGCCAGGGGCTCGCGGGAGAAGTACTTGGGCAGCCGGTCGTGGGCCTTGGTGAAGCCCGCGGCGATGTTGAAATCACGTTCCCAGGTAAGGATCTTCTTGCCCAGTTCCACCACGTCGTTGCCGTCCATGCTCAGGCCGTACATGCCATTGATGGTGTCTACCATGGCATTGAAGGTGTCGCCCTGATCCAGGATGGCGAAGGCCACGAAGAGGCAGAAGCCCGTGGCGTCCAGGGCGGCGGTGGCGATCTGCAGGTTGCGGGAGAGTTCGGCCTGGCCCACGGGGGTCAGGGGGTCGAGCTTGCCACCCACGCCCAGGATGTTGGTGGCCACGGCGTAGCCGGCGGTGTGGTCCGCACCCTGGGTGGTGGTGGCGTAGGTCACGCCCACACCCTTGACGGCGCGAGGATCGTAGGCGGGTATGGACTGGCCCTTGACCACGGGGGCGTGCTCAAGGCCGTAGCAGCGGGCAGCGGTGGCAGTGCCGGCGCCCACGATGCGGCCCAGGGGCGTGCCCTTGCCGGCTTCTTCCACCAGCTTGATGGCGCCTTCAGCGTCACCAAAGGGGATGACGCCAGCTTCCATGAGCACGCCGATGGTGGTGCCCATTTCGATGGTGTCAAAGCCGTAGTTGTCATCCAGGTAGTCCAGCTTGGCGATGACGTCCAAGTCGTTGATGCCGCAGTTCCCGCCATGCGCCCAGACGGTTTCGTACTCGGGCTGCTTGGTCAGGTAGTTGCCGTCCTTGTCGTAGTAGGTGCCGGAGCACTGAATGCAGCAGCCGCGGTGGCAGCCGTGGGTGGCCGCACCGGCGCCGCCACGTTTTTCTTCAAGCTGGGCCTGGGCTTCACCGGAGATGTCCGCATGGTGCTTGTAACGGCCTTCGCGGAAGTTGTAGGTGGGGTAGCCGCCGGCTTCGTTCAGGATGTTGGTGAGCACGTTAGTGCCGTAAGCGGGCAGGCCCTGGCCGGTGACGGCGTGGCGCTTGAGGCCTTCCAGGAACGCCTTGTTGGCGGCCTTGAACTGTTCCTCATTCACGGGCTTGCGCAGGGAGGTGCCTTCGGGGTTGACCACGATGCACTTGATGCCCTTGGAACCCATGACCGCGCCCACGCCGCCGCGGCCGGCGTGCCGGGTGGGGCGGAATTCGGGGTCGGTGACGGCGATGGAGGAGTTGGACATGAGCATTTCCCCGGCGGTGCCGATGGAGATGATGGCCACCTTGTCGCCGTACACGGGCTTGAGCTTGTCGCACAGGTCGTAGTTGGGCAGCATCTTGAGGGAGTTATCCGCCTCAATGGTCACGGCGTCCTTGGTGATGACCACCTTGTACAGGTCGTCACTCTTGCGCTGGCCTTCGATGATGATGGCTGCGTAGCCCAGGCGGGCGAGGTACTGGGCTGCCTGGCCGCCGGCGTTGGCTTCCTTGATGGTCCCGGTGAGGGGAGATTTGCAGCCGATGGAGAGGCGGCCGGAAATGACAGCGGCGCTGCCGCTCATGAGGCCGGGGGCGATGACCAGCTTGTTTTCGGGCCCCAGGGGGTGGCAGTCCGCAGGGACTTCCTTGCTCACTACGCAGGACGTCATGGCCCGACCGCCCAGGCCGGCGTATTCGCCCACGGGAGTCGTGGTGATTTTGGGACCGCCTTCAGCGCCGACATCAATACGAATGATCTTGTCCATGGTGCCTCCTTTGAGACGCATTACGCATGTCATGCATGCATCAGGCATGCAGTAAGTGACAAATGAGCCTTGATCATAGAACGAGTTGGGCAAAATGCAAGCAGTATTTACCATAAAGCACTATGCTTTTTGAGGCATACATAGTCATCTGTTGCTCTAGCACAATAAACTTGCAGTTTGCCCAACCTTTCGTCTCACGTTACAACTTGGTGCAACATCGTGCAGAGGCAGCACGAAATTCTGTGCCGCCTGATGCCGGCACGTTACAGCATGGCCTTGAGCTGCCGCAGGTGCAGTCGTTCTTCATCAATGCATTGCTGCACGAACTCCTGCTCCGAGGCGGGCACCAGCTCCCGCATTTCCATGAAGAACAGCAAGGTGTCCTTTTCAAAGGCCATGGCCATGCGGATGGCGGTGGCGTCGTCCGTGGCTTCGGCCATGTACTTTTCGGCCAAGCCGCCGGTGAACAGCGCGTGGGACTCAATGAGCGCGTTCACGTACATGGCGTATTCCTCGTCATTGCTCCAGGCAGGCAGCTCCACCGCGCCCAGCCGGCTGAGCAGCTCGGAGAAGATGCGCTCGTGCTTCTTTTCCTCTTGCATCAGGTGCTCAAAGAGGGCTTTGAGGGACTCGGTTTTGGCGTTGGCCGCCACGCGGCGGTAGAACTCCTGGCCTTTCTTCTCGATTTCCACCGCGGCCTTGGCGATTTCAGATGCACTGAAAAACTGTGCCATGACAACTCCTTAAAGCTCGTTGGGCAGTTCTTTGAGCTGGGCGTAGGAGAACACCGGGCCATCCACGCACACGTATTTGGTGCCGATGTTGCACCGGCCGCAGATGCCCACCCCGCACTTCATGCGTTTTTCCAGGGTGGTGATG